>JACDEC010000660.1 GCA_013816645.1 Planctomycetota bacterium | reverse complement strand
AGTCCGCCCTGCGCAGGTCGGGGAAGGTCAGCAGCAGGTTGCCGAGGTCGCCCTTGGGATCGATGGCCAGCACCGGGATGCCGTCGAGCGCCGCCTCCTCGATCAATCCCAGGCACAGCCCGGTCTTGCCGCTGCCGGTCATGCCGATGCAGATGCCGTGGGTGACGAGATCGCGGCTGTCGTAGAGCAGCGGCTGGTCGGCCACCGAACCGTCGCCAGCGAGCGGGCGACCGAGGTAGAAGGCGCCGAGCTGCTCGAAGTCGTGCATGCGCGCAGGGTCGGGCGGGCTGGTGCGGCTGCAAACCCTTGGCGCTACGCAGTCAAGCCGAGGGAAATGTTGTAGAATGTTGCTGTTCGACCTTTTGAAGGTTGTATGAAGAGCGAATAGTCCGTCCTTCCCGCAGTCCACCCGCAAAGGAATCCCTGCGCATGCGCCTCCGTTCCCTCGTTCTGACCTCCACCCTCACCGCGCTCGCCCTCGGCTCGCCCCTCGCGGCAGCTGATCAGGGGATCAACGACCTTCGCGGTCTGATCGGCTTCTGGCCAGCCAACCACGAATCCGGCAACAGTGAATTCGGCGATGATTCATACCGGATCGCCATCGAGTACATGCGCTCGCTGAAGGAGCTCGAAGACATCGGCGGCTTCATCTGGGGTATCGACCTGTCCTACACCGACTCGGGCTTCGATGGCGGCGGCGATGCCCAGGCGATCGTCGTCACCGGTCATGCCGGTTGGGCGTATGCGCTGGAGCAGGTCCCCGAACTGCACTTCGAAGGCACCGGCTTCCTCGGCCTCGGCAACGAACAGGTCGACCCGGGCGATAGCGATGGTCTGTACCGTGAATTCGGCCTGCGCGCGGCCGGCTATTACACCTTCGACAGCGATTGGCAGGTCGGTCTCGATCTGCGCCTCGTGCTCGACGCCGAGAGCAATCAAGATGGCGGCGACCTCGAGAACGACGGCCTCGCCGTGCTGTTCGGCTTCGGCAAGCGCCTGTAAGCCACCAGCGACTCGATAGCACCTGGCCCTTGGGGATTCCCCAGGGGCCTTTTCGTTGGCTGCTTGAAGCAAGGTGCCAGTCCATGGCTGCCGAGCAGTCGACGCTGCGTTACGCTACGACCATGCTGCATCATCCGATCGTCGGCCGACACCTCGCCGTCGCCGCGGCGGCGCTGGTCTGCGCCGGTGCTTTCGTCGCCCTGGCGACCAGCGAAGCGTTGGTCGCCGGAGGAACCTTGGCCTTCGACCAGGTGGTCGGCGCCTGGATCCCGGACCTGTCGCCGAATGGTTTCGAGGTGGTGCGCGACCTGACGGCGCTCGGTGGTCCCGGCGCGCTGGTGCTCGCGGTGCTGCTGGTGGTGAGCTACCTCTCGATCAGCGGGCGCTGGCGTTCCGCGCTGCTGGTCGCGTTGGCCACCGGATCCGGGCTCGGTGCCTGCGCGCTGCTCAAGGATCTCTACGAACGCCCGCGGCCCGAACTGGCGATCGCGCCCTACGCTGGCGGATCCGACAGCTTCCCGAGCGGGCATGCGCTGATGGCGGCGGTGGTCTACCTGACCTTGGCCTCACTGGTCACGCGCCTGCTGAGCTATCGACGCGATCGCGTGTTTGTCGCCGCCGCGGCGCTGCTGCTGGTCGGCGTGGTCGGTGCGTCGCGCGTGCTGCTGCGCGTCCATTATCCCAGCGACGTGGTCGCCGGCTGGTGCCTGGGCACGGTGTGGGCGGTGGCCTGCTGGATGGTCGCGCGCCTGCTCCAGCGGCGCGGGCAAGTGGAGGCGGTTTGACCGGGACGCGAACAGCGACGCTCCAGTCGGTCTGCGGGCGGGCTTCCGCATCCGACCGCGGAGTTGCTGCTCCACCTCAGCGGGGGCGCGCCATCGCGACCGCCGCGTTGGGGACGTACCAGCGCGCGAGCAGCAGGTTGTAGACGCCGAAGGCCACCACGCCGGCGGCGACGATGCCGAGCAGCGCCGGACCGAATGGTTGGGACCAGAGCGCGTCGAAGCTGCCGGCAAGGCCGCGCGCCTGCGATGGATCGTGGCGCCAGGCGGCGAGCACCAGGAAGACCGACACGATGGCGAAGGTCACGCCGCGCGCGCCGAGTCCGCAGCGGCCGATCGCGCGCAGCCATTCGATGGCGCGCCGCGACATGCGCGCGATGTCGACGTGCTTGAGGAAGGAGGCCTTCCAGGCGCGGCGCACGTGGTCGAGCGCGAAGATGCCGATGCCGATGCCCAGGCCGCCCACCAGCCAGCGGCCGAAGGGCTGGCCGAGCAGGCGCGCGGTCCAACCC
>JACDEC010000659.1 GCA_013816645.1 Planctomycetota bacterium | reverse complement strand
GAACCGGCGAGGCGCTGGTCCCGCCGGCGGCCGGCGCCGACGACGCCGCGGCCCTGGCGCGCTTCCGCCACGACAGCGACAGCTACGTCGCGAAGCAGGACTGGGTGCGCCGCGCGCGCAAGTTCGCCGCCAACTACTTCGACGACGACCTCCGGCGCATGACCCACTGCCTGAAGCGGGTGCACAACTGCAAGCTGTGGGAGGATCTCCGGCGCGAATGGAAGCCGGTCGACTACACGCGCATGCGCGAGACCCGCGACGAGACCGGGCGGGTCGAGCTCGATCCCGCCTGCGCCGGCGGCGGTTGCGAAGTCGCGCCACCGGGACGGATGCGCACGGCCTGACCGCGATCAGCGCACCGGGATGACGTCGCTGCCATCGTAGGTGCCAGTGAACACCGCGTAGACCTCGCACGGGCCGCCGTCGCTCTCGGCCCAATGGACCACGCCGCGCGGGATCTCCATCACGTCGCCGGGCCCGATCTCGTGGCTGCGGCCGTCGAGGTGGATCACCCCGCGGCCAGAACGCAGCACCACGACCAGGTCGTGCTCGGCGTGTACGTGCGGGCGCTCGGCTCCGTCGAGCCGGATGAGCATCGCGGTCGAGTCGGCGTCGCTGCGCAGGGGACGCACCGCGATCGGCTTGACGAGGTCGGCGGCGGTCCAGGCCACCTGGTCGATGGTCAGCGCCGGGGTGATGATCCGTGGGCTGGGCGCGTCGCCGCATCCGGCGAGCAGCAGGGCGAGGGCGGGCAGGCAGGTGCGCATCGCGGCATGCTCCAGCGGGCCATCGGCGGTAAAGGACCTTCCGCGGTCGCGGTCGCCTCAACGTTTCTTCGGCACCTGCAGCGCACCGTCATCGAGGTGCTCGGCCTGGCGGCCGAGCGCCGCGCGCACGCGATCCTCGCCATGCTTGGCGATCAGCTCCAGGAGATCAGCGCGGCAGCGTTCGTACCCGGCGGTGAAACCGGCGCTGGCCGGCGGCGCGGCGCCGAAGAAGCGCACCGGCGCCGAAAGTTCTTGGCCATCGAGGAAACTGCGCGCGCACAGCGCCCAGCCCTGGCGGTGGGCGGATGCCCAGGTCGCCTGGACCTCGGCGAGATCGGCGATCTCCGCGGCCGCGAGTAGGCGCGCGGGCGGGGCTTCGACGACGTAGACCGGGGCGAGCGACGGGGTCGGCGGTCGCAGGAGCCACCAGCCCGAGGCGGCCATGGCGACGATCAGCGCCGCGGCGATGGCCAGGAGCGGGCCGCGGCGGGCCATCAGGCGGTGAGGAAGTTGCGGATCAGCGCGAGGCCAGCGGGTCCGCTCTTCTCGGGATGGAACTGCAGGGCGGCGAGCGCGCCGTGGCGCACGCCGGCGCAGAACTTCCCGCCGTGCTCGCTGACCGCGATGACGTCGATGTCCGGTCCGGGCGCGCAGTAGTAGCTGTGCACGATGTAGAAGCGCTCGTCCTGGGCGATGCCGGCGAACAACGGATCGCCGGTGTGGGCGACGGTGTTCCAGCCCATGTGCGGGACCTTGATCGACGGCTCGTCGGGCATGAAGCGTTCGACGATGCCTTCGAGCAGACCCAGGCAAGGAACGCCGCCGTCCTCGTCGCTGAAGGCGAAGAGCAGCTGCATGCCGACGCACACCGCCAGCACCGGGCGCTTGGTCTCGACCGCTGAAGCCAATGCGGTGTCGAGCCCGCGTTTGGCCAGGGTCGCCATGCAGCTGCCGGCGGCGCCGACCCCGGGGAAGATGACCTTGTCGGCACGGGCGATCACCGCGGGATCGGCGGTGATCTCGGCGGTGAAGCCCAGGTGCTCGACCGCGCGCAGCATCGAGGTCTGGTTGCCGGCGTCGTAGTCGAGGATGGCGATGCGCACGCGGCGCAGCGTACCGCGCGCCGCGTTGCGGGAAAGCCCGGTCGGTCGTCGGGTCGGTCGAGGCCCCGCTTGCCCGGGGTCCGCGCGCGGGTCTGGTAGCGCCATGGCCGGTCGCCGCCGCATCCCCGTGCGCCACGTCCGTTTCGCCGATCCCCAGCCCATCGTCGGCGACACGCTGTGGCCGCGCCTGCGCGAACTCGGTGGCGATCTGCCCATGCTCGCCGGGGTGGGTTTCGCCCGCCAGCAGGTGTCGGCCGTCGACCATGTCCACGACGACGTCTACGAGCTGCGCCTGGTGGTCGGCGGCCAGGGCGCCATGCGCGTCGCCGGCGAGGAGCTGGCGCTGCGCACCGGCGATCTGGTGGTGCTCAATCCCGGCGATGTCCATCGCACCGTCGCCGCGAACCGGCTGCGTACCCTCGCCGTG
>JACDEC010000142.1 GCA_013816645.1 Planctomycetota bacterium | reverse complement strand
ACCCGGGGCGGATCGAGCACCAGGTCGTCGAGGCGATCGGGCAGGCCGAGCAGCGCCACGCGCGGCGGCGGCGCGTGGCTGTCGCGGGTCAGCTGGGTGACCTGGACCAGGAACAGCATGATCAGGGGATACAGCAGCAGCGGCAGCAGGACGTTGACGAACAGGGTGCGTCGGTCGCGCAGCAGTTCGATGCCATCCTTGCGGAAGACATGCAGGACGTGGTCGACCCTCATGGCGCCCCCGCCGGTGCGTCGACCGGACCAGCTGAGCTGCCCGAGCCGACGAGCAGGCGGTGGATCGACTCGTGCAGCCGTTCGCCGCTGCCCAAGCTCGACGGCGGCCCGTCGTGCACCAGGCGGCCCTGACGCATGACCAGCACCCGGTCGGCGAGTTGTTCGACGTCCCGCATGATGTGGGTGGCGAGGATGATCAGGCGGCCCGGCCGGGCCGATGAGCGGATCGCTTCGGACACCTGGTGCGCGGCGAGGACGTCGAGTCCGGTGGTCGGCTCGTCGAGGATCAGCAGTTCAGGATCCGGCAGCAGGGTGCGCGCCAGGTTGACGCGCTGGAGCTGGCCGGTCGACAAGCCGCTCATGCGCTGGTTGAGGAACTCGTCGAGGGCGAAGCGTTCGATCATCTGCTTGAGGCGCAGGTCGAATTGCGCCGGCTCGAGCGGGAAGAAGCCGCCGACGAAGCGCAGCAGTTCGAGCGGCGTGAAGCGCGGGTACAGCCGGGTGGTGGTCGACAGGTAGCCGAGTCGGGCCCGCACCCGGGCGGCGTGCGATCGGGTGTCGAGGCCGTTGAGCACCACGCGACCGCTGTCCGGACGCAGCAGGGTCGCGCAGAGCCGCAGCAGCGTGCTCTTCCCCGCGCCATTGGCCCCGACCAGCGCGACCACGCCGGCATCGAGGCAGATGTCGACGCCGTCCACCGCCCGGACTTCGCCGCGACCGGGGTCGTAGAAGGACTTGTGCACGCGCTCCAGGATGAGCATGGGCAGCACACTAGGGGGCATCGACGGCGGCTGCCACCCCCCGCGACGCATGGTGCATGCAGCCCGGGCGCGGCGGTGGTCGGCTCTGACTGTGGCGCACACCCCCGCTGCTACACAACTGCGTTTTGCAATGCTGACGTTTCAGCGGTTACGGTGGCGGCTCGGAGCCTGTTTCATGAGGCAAGCGTATTTCGATGTCTCTTCATCAGTCGCGCAGGGCACTCCATGCCCACGCCATCGTCACCGCGCCGAAGGTTGGCGCACATCTTTGCTGGCATCCGAGTGCGCTGCGTACGGTTCCGCCCTTCATGCCCAACCTTCGCAATTGCAACAACGGGCGGCATGAGCCGCAACAGGGGATGGCCCTGTTTTTTTCGCTGAAACCTAGCTCGAGGAGCACCTGACATGATGTCATTCGCACAGCCGGTCCGCGCCACGCTTCGCCTCATGCCCCTGGTAGCTGCCGCTTGCGGTGTATGCCTCAATGCCGCCGAAGTCCACGTAGCCGTAACCGGCAGCGATGGCAATCCGGGTTCGTCGAGCGCGCCCCTGCGCACCATCCAACGCGCGGTCGACCGCGCCTACCCCGGCGACACCGTCCTGATCCATGGCGGCACCTACCGCGAGAACTTCACGGTCTCGCGCCGCGGCACGGCCACCGCCCCGATCACCATCGCCGCCTTCGGCAGCGACAAGCCGGTGATCAAGGGCTCCCAGCCGGTCACCGGTTGGACGCTCCACGCCGGCACGACCTGGAAGCGCTCGGGTTGGACCGCCAACTCGCAGCAGGTCTTCGCCAATGGCGTCCTGCTCAAGCAGATCGGCGCGCCGCCGGTCGGATATCCCACCTACTTCTACAAGCCCACCGGCAGCGGCGTCGCCGACATGACGCCGGGATCGTTCTACTACGGCTCCGGCACGCTCTACGTGCGGCTCGCCGACGGCTCGAACCCCAACAACACGGCCATGGAGGCGAGCACGCTGCAGCGCGTCGCCTATGTGACGTCCGCCGGCGGCTACGTCACCCTGCGGGGCCTGTCCTTCCGCCACAGCAATTCGACGGCCTACGCGCAGATCGCCGCGGCCATCGAACTCGCCGACTACTGCCGCATGGAGCAGTGCGACGTGCAGTGGATGGATGGTTCGGGCGCGTCGACCGGCTGGATGCGCACCGGCACTCAGCTGCTGAATTCGAACTTCAGCTACTGCGGCATGATGGGCGCGAGCGCCGATAAGCACAGCAACTTCGTGGTGCGCAACTGCACGTTCACCTACAACAACCAGCGCGGCTTCGATCCGACCTGGGCGGCGGGCGGCATCAAGGTGACCACCGACGCGTGGGGCACGATCGAGAACAACGTCGCGCGCAACAACCAGGGCCCCGGCATCTGGTTCGACTTCTGCGACAGCGGCAGCCCGCTGATCGCGCGCAACAACCAGTGCTACGCCAACTGGGGCAAGTCGGCGGGCATCATCGCCGAGGGCTGCAAGAACGCCCAGATCAGCAACAACCTGGTCTACGGCAACGAGCGGCGCGGCATCTACATCTCGGCCAGCGACGACGTCAAGGTGTCCAACAACACCATCGTCGGCAACAGGGGCTACGCGGCGCTCGAGGTCGGCGGCATGCCGCGAACCAACAGGACCCTGACCAACGTCGCGGTGCGCAACAACATCATCAGCGGCAACACCACGACCTACGACGTGGCGATGACCAAGGAGAACGGCGGCGACATCCGCGGCCTGAGCTGCGACTACAATGCTGTGTGGCGCGGCGGTGGGGCCTTGGCCCTGCGCTGGTCGGCGGACAGCCGCGGCGGCTACACCGGCATCACCGCGACCTCGCTCGCCGCGTGGATCAGCGGTTCGCCCTTCGACGACCACGGCGTCAGCGGTGATCCGCGCTTCACGGATGTGACCAGCTACAAGCTGCTCACCGGCAGCGCCGCGCTCAATCGCGGGGTCACGCTGCTCGAGGTGAAGAACGACATGGCCGGTGTGCTGCGTCCGCAGGGTGGGGCCTACGACATGGGCGCATGCGAGATGGTCTCGGGCGCGACTCCGACCCCGGCTCCCACGCCGGCTCCCACGCCGGCTCCGACTCCGACTCCGACTCCGACGCCGATTCCGGCGACCAAGCTGGCGGTGAAGGTGAACTTCCAGCCCGCGACGTCGGCGGTGCCGGCGGGCTACCTGGCTGACAGCGGTTCGGTGTACGGGGCACGCAATGGGCGCACCTACGGGTGGAACGCGGCGATCGCCGATACCCGCGACCGCAACGTCAATCCCGACCAGCGCTACGACACGTTCATCTATTCCCAGCTCGGCGGCAACAAGACCTGGGAGATGGCTGTGCCCAATGGTATCTACAAGGTGCGCGTCCTGCTCGGCGATCCGAGCTACCAGGACTCGTTCTACAAGATGGCGGTCGAGAATGTCGTCGCCGTGAACAGCGCGCCGACCACCGCGTCGCGCTGGCAGGAGGGCACGGTCACCGTGACGGTCAGCGACGGCCGCTTGACGCTGACCAACCCGACGGGCTCGCGCAACAACAAGCTGAGCTTCGTCGAGATCGCCCAGCAGTAGTTCCCGGATACGTTCCCGGAACCCGGGCGGCGCTGCGCGCTCCTCGGGTCCCGTCTGCGCACCCGGCGCGCATCGCGCGCCGGGTTGCGTTGTTCCTCTCTTTATCTGCCAACCCCCCGCACTGGAGCACCCATGCGCGTCGTCATCCTGTTCGCCTTCCTGATCGGCGCGTGTGCCAGCGAGTACACCGTGGCGCCGTGGGGCAATGATGCCTGGTCAGGCACGACTGCGGCGCCGCTGCGGACCATCCAGGTTGCCGTCGATCGGGCGTGGGCCGGCGACCGGATCACCGTGCGCGGCGGCACCTATCGCGAGGGCATCCGCTTCGCGCGGGCTGGCACGCAGTCCGCGCCGATCACCTTGGCGGCCTACGCCGGCGAGAAGCCGGTGGTGAAGGGCTCGCTGGCGGTCACGGGATGGCAGTGGCACGCGACCGGCGTCTGGAAGCGCACGCAGTGGACGTCCGCGTCGCAGCAGGTCTTCGCCAATGGGGTGATGCTCAAGCAGATCGGCTCACCGCCGGTGGGCTACGGCAGCTGGTTTTACGTCCCGACCGGGAGCGGAGTCGCCGATCTGGTCCCCGGTTCGTTCTTCTGCGATTCCGCTGCCCAGACCCTGTACGTCCGCTTGGCCGATGGGTCCGACCCCAACCAGGCGTCCATCGAAGCCAGCGTCAGGCAGCGGGTGCTGCAGGTGGCCTCGTCCGGCTGGGTGCAGATCAAGGACCTGACTTTCATGCATAGCAATGCGACCGCTCACGCGCAGATCGCGCCGGGGGTCGAGCTCTCGAGCAATTGCCTGATGGAGCGTTGCGACGTCCAGTGGATGGATGGAGTCGGTGTATCCATGGGATGGCAGCGCGGCGGCAGCCAGTTGCTCGAATGCGCGCTCACCTTCAACGGCATGCTCGGCGCCAGCGCCGATGCCCATGCTTCGTTCGTGATGCGCGGGTGCACGTTCGCGCACAACAACCAACGCGGCTTCAAGACCGGCTGGTGCGCGGGCGGGGTGAAGATCACCAGCGATGCCTGGGGGACCGTGGAGTACTGCCACGCCTACGGCAATCGCGGGATCGGCATCTGGTTCGACACCTGCAGGTCGGGCAATCCGCTGGTGGCGCGGTCCAACCGGGTCTACGGGAATTGGGACGCTGCGGTCGGGGTGATGGTCGAGATCTCGAGCAATGCCAGCGTGTACAACAACCTGGTCTACCACAACGACATCCGCGGCATCTACGTCTCGGCCAGCAACGGCGTGCGCGTCCACCACAACACCATCGTCGGCAATCGCGGCTACGCGGCTCTGGAAGTCGGCGGCATGCCGCGATCGGGCTACTCGCTCAGCGACGTGTCGGTGGGCAACAACCTGATCTGCGACAACACCGGCCAATACGACACCTTGATGGTCAAGGAGAACGGCGGCGACATCGTCCGGCTGTCCTGCGACTCCAACCTCTACTGGCGCGGCGGTGGAGCCCTGGCGCTGGCGTGGTGCGCCGACAGTCGTGGCGGCTACGTCGGGACGCGCGCCTCGTCGATCGCCGATTGGAAAGCCCGCTCCCCGCACGATGCCGGTGGTCTGAGCGCATTGCCGGGCTTCACCAGTTCGGCGTACCACCTCTCCGCCACCAGCCCGGCGATCAACCGCGCGGCGTGGATGTCATACGTGACCGCCGATTGCGACGGCTCGCCGCGTCCAGCCGGGGGGGCGTACGACATCGGCGCGCGCGAGGTGGTGTCGGTGGTCGCCAAGCCGACGGCGCCGCCCGCCACCAAATTCTACGCCCACATCAATTTCCAGCCCACCGTGTCGCAGGTCCCCGCCGGCTACGGATTCGACGACGGCAGCGCCTTCGGCCAGCGTGCCAATGGCATGACCTACGGCTGGAGCTACCCGATCGGCGAACTGGTCGAGCGCAACGCGACCGCCGACCAGCGCTACGACACGTTCATCTACACCCAGAATTGGGGCGTGAACAAGAACTGGGAGATCGCGGTGCCCAACGGGACCTACTCGGTGCGCGTCGTGCTCGGCGATCCCAGCGCCTTCGATTCGTACTACAAGATGGCGATCGAGGGTGTCCTCGCCGTCGAGGGCGCTCCCGCGGCCAATGCGCCGTGGCGCCAGGGCACCAGCATCGTGACGGTCAGCGACGGCCGGATCACGCTCAGCAACCCCGTTGGCGCGCGCAACAACAAGCTGTGCTTCGTCGACATCGACCAGCAGTGAGCGCGACCGACTGAGCGCCTCGGGACCGATCCGCCGGTTCAGGCCAGTGGATCGCCGCGCAGCCCCGCGCGCTTGGCGAGGTCGCGCACCGCGAACGCGGCGTCGGTGACCACCCGCTCCCAGTCGGCTTCGCCGCGCGCGACGCGGTCGAGGTCCTCCTCGAGGCGGGCGGTGTAGCCGAGATCGATGAAGCTGCCGCTGTAGTGGCTGACCAGGAACTCGGTGACCCGCCGGCCGAGGTCGGTGGCGTGCAGTTTGCGCTTCAACTCCTGGACGTACTGGCGTTCGATGATCGTGCGCATGATCGCCGCGTAGGTGCTGGGTCGGCCGATGCCATCGTGCTCGAGGCGTTTGATCAGCGACGCCTGGGTGAAGCGCGGCGGCGGCTTGGTGGTGCGGCTCGACGCAGCGAGGTCCTCGAGGTCGAGCGCGTCGCCGGGCGCGAGCATCGGCAGTTCGCCGGCGAATTCGTCCTCCTCCTCGGCTTCGCGCTTGGTGGCGGCACCGGGTTTGGCTTTGCGCGGACGCTTGGCCTTGGCCTCTTCGGTGGCATCGCCGGTCAGGCGCCGCCAACCGTCGAAGAGCACCACCTTGCCCTTGGCCTGGAACACGCCCATCGCTGCGCCGTTCCACGTGCCCGGCGCGCAGGCCACGTCGATGGTGGTCAACTGGTCGCGCCCCGAGGTCATCTGGCAGGCGACGAAGCGGTTCCAGATGAGCTCGTAGAGATCCGCCGCCGGGCCGGGGCCCGGGCCGGCCGGTCCGGTTTCGGGGTGGGTCGGCCGGATCGCCTCGTGCGCCTCCTGGGCGTTCGCGGCCTTGGTGGTGTGGCCGACCGCGCGTTCGGGGAGGTAGGCCTTGGGGAAACGTTCGCCGATCACCGCGCGCGCCGCTGCGACGGCCTCGGGTGAGAGCGACACCGAGTCGGTGCGGTGGTAGGTGATGTGGCCGCCTTCGAAGAGCTGCTGGAGCAGCTTCATGGTCGCATCGGGCGAGAGCGCGAGCCGCACCGACGCCGCCTGCTGCACGGTGGCGGTCGAGAACGGCGGCGGCGGGTGGCGGGAGGCGTCGCGCCGATCGCAGGCGATGACCCGCCATTCCTGGCGGCGACACCAGTCCACGGTGCGGTCGGCGACCGCGCGCTCGGTCAGGCGCTGGCCGAGCGCCTCGCCCTTCCAGGCGATCAACCGGGCGGTGAACGGCGGGGGCGAGCCCGGTCGCGCCAGCCGGGCTTCGAGGATGAAGTAGTCGACGGCGTTGTGGCGGGCGATCTCGCGCTCACGGTCGGCGACCAGGCGCAGGGCCACGGATTGGACGCGACCGGCGCTGCGCGCGTCGCGGCCGAGGCTGCGCAGCGTCGGGCTGACCAGCCAGCCGACCACCCGGTCGAGCACCCGCCGCGCCTGCTGGGCGTTGACCAGGTTGATGTCGAGCGCGCGCGGCGCCGCCATCGCCTTGGTGACCTCGGCCTTGGTGATGGCGTGGAACACCACGCGCCGGTAGTGGCGTTCGCCGAGCAGCCGGCTGACGTGCCAGGCGATCGCCTCGCCCTCGCGATCCGGG
>JACDEC010000658.1 GCA_013816645.1 Planctomycetota bacterium | reverse complement strand
CCTCCGGACTCGCCCGACGCCCGGCGCGCGCGCGCGCCTCGTCGAGCAGCGCGGCGCTGTCGGCGAGCGCCTCGGCGAGTTCGGGCCCGGCGATCGGGCGATCGCACAGCTCGAGCAGTCCGCGCCGCAGGACCAGCAGGTGGCCGACGAGGTTGCCGCTGTCGACGGTCGACACGTACATCGGCGGCAGGGGTCGCAGGCTGTGGGTGTCGTACCAATTGAGGTAGTGCCCGCGGTGCCGTTCGAGCTGATCGAGCGTGGCGAAGGTGCCGGCGGTGCGCGCGAGCAGCACACCAAGCGGGATGAAGGAGAAGTCGGCGGCGCCGAGATTGACCAGCAGGCTCAGGCCGATGTTGGTCGGCGAGGTGCGGTGCGCGATCGCGCGCGCGGGGTGCTCCTGGTAGTTGTCCGGCGGAAGCCAGTGCTCCTCGGCGGTGACGAATGTCTCGAAGAAGCGCCAGATCAGCCGCGCCTGGCGACGCAGGAAGCGGCGCTGCGCATGCGGCAGGGCCGGCGGTCCCACCCGCAGCGGCTTGCTGATCAGCCAGGCGCCGATCGGCGCGCAGCACCACAACGCCGCCAGCGGCGCGATCGCCCACAGCGCTTCGGGACGCCAGGCCACGCAGAGCCCCGCCATGGCGATCGCGACCAGCGGCGCCGCCGCCATGCTCACGACCACGCCGCCCAGCGCGGTGTGGGCCTTGCGTTCGGCGTCGCTGGCGGTGGTCCATTCGAGCAGGCCGCGGCGGCTGCAGGTCAGGCGGAACAGGGTGCGCAGCACCGCGTCGGCATTGACCACCGCTTCGTAGGGCAGCATCGCCACGGCCAGCGCGGCCTGCAGCGTCTGACGGACCAGCGATTGGACCACGTTGCCGACATGGGTGAACCAGGAGAGTTCGCGGGTCTTGTTCTGCGCCTCGCGCAGCACTGGCAGCACGAATGGCACGCTGAACAGCGCGACCACCGCGACGAACGCCCAGGACTGCGGTGCGGCGAGGGCCAACGCGGGTAGCGCCAGGGTCCAGGCCAACGGTTCGAGGCTGCGGCGCAGGTTGTCGAGCAGCTTCCAGCGCGACAACGTCGAGAGCGGATTGCGTTCGCGACCCGCGATCAGCGGCACGCTGGGCATCAGCCAGCGCGCGATCTGCCAATCGCCGCGGATCCAGCGGTGCCGGCGAGAGATGTCGGCGAGATAGCGCGACGGCCAGTCCTCGAACAGCTCGATGTCGCTGACCAGGCCGGAGCGCGCGTAGCAACTCTCGAGCAGGTCGTGCGAGAGGATGCGGTCCTCGGGGAAACGGTCGCCGAAAGCCTTGGTCACGGCGTCGACGTCGTAGATGCCCTTGCCGATGAACGAGCCGGCGCCGAACAGGTCCTGGTACTGGTCGGAGACGGCGCGCGAGTAGGGATCGATGCCGGCCTCGCCGGCGGCGAGCCGCGAGAACCAGCTGCGGCCGGCGCTGGGCAGGCTGACCGCCACGCGCGGCTGGAGGATGCCGTAGCCCTCGACCACCACCCGCCGCACCTCGTCGAAGCGCGGGCGGTTGAGCGGGTGGGCCATGGTCCCGACCAGTTGCGCGGCGGCGTCGCGCGGCAGCTGGGTGTCGGCGTCGAGGGTGATCACGTACTTCACCCGGCGCAATGAGGACACATCGCCGACCACCAGCATGAACGGCTGCTCGCCGCCGACGACGAGGGCGGCGGGGTCGCGCAGGGCGCGGTTGAGGTCCTCGAGCTTGCCGCGCTTGCGCTCGTGGCCCATCCAGCGCCGCTCGCGCTCGTTCCAGCGCCGCGGCCGGTGCAGCAGCAGGAACGGTTCGCCGCCGTCCTCCCCCTCGTGGGCGTGCAGTCGGTTGAGCTCCTCAATCCCCGAGCGCGCGCGGGCGAGCAACGCCTCGTCCTCGTCGCGACGCTCGGCGTCGGCATCGACGAAATCGCTGAGCAGGGCGAACTGGAGGTGGGGATCGCGGTTGGCGAGGAAGTGCACCTCGAGGCGCGCCACCAGTTCGTCGGCTTCCTCGAGCGAGGTGAGCAGCGCCGGCACCACCACCAGCGAGCGATGGTCGCTGGGGATGCCGGCGGAATAGTCGTAGCGCGGCAGGGTCTTGGGCGCCACCAGCCTGGTGCAGCACCAGTTGACCAGGGACAGCGCCGGGCCGCTGGCCGCCACCGCCAGGATCGCCCCCAGTGCCAACGCCGCGATCGGCGCCAGCGCTCCCACCGGCACAGCGGCGATCACGGCCAGGGCTCCCGCGACCGTCAGCACGGCGACCGATAGCAGCATCGGCGCCAGGGGATGGC
>JACDEC010000657.1 GCA_013816645.1 Planctomycetota bacterium | reverse complement strand
GTACTGTCACCGACCCACCATGAGCGATCTGCCATGGTGGGCATAGTAGTCGGCCATCACCGGCCGCCAGGGCCGAGTAGGCGAATGCCGGCGGCGGTCGCCGTTCAGCGGGCGCCGCCGAATACCGCTGCGCGCTTGAGCTTCGACAGCGCCGCCGGGATATCGATCTCTTTGGGACATGCTTCCAGGCAGTTGAAAATGGTGTGGCAGCGCCACACGCCGTTGGCGCCATTGACCGCTTCGAGCCGGCGATCGGCGGCTTCGTCGCGGGTGTCAGCGACGAAGCGCCAGGCCTTGACCAGCGCGGCGGGGCCGAGGTAGCTCTCGTTCTTCCAGTAGCTCGGGCACGACGAGGTGCAGCACGCGCAGAGGATGCACTTCGCCGGATCGTCGATCTCCTCCTGCTCGCGCGGGCTCTGGCGCTGCTCCTTGACCGGCTTGGGGCTCTCGTTGATGAAGTAGGGCAGGACCGCGCGCAGGTTGCGGTAGAAGTGCTCCATGTCGACGACCAGGTCCTTGACCACCGCGAAGCCCTTGAGCGGCTCGACGGTGATGACGTCGCCGGCGATGTCCTTGACCAGCGTGCGGCAGGCAAGGCGCGACGCGCCTTGGATGGTCATGCCGCACGAGCCGCAGATCGCGTGACCGCACGAACGGCGGTAGGAGAGCGAGCCGTCCTGCTCCCACTTGATGCGGTTGAGCGCGGTGAGGATGCGCTCCATCGGATCGCACGGGAGGGTGAACTCCTGGAACACCGGCTTGGCGTGCTTCGCCGGATCGAAGCGGGTGACGCGGAAGGTCTTGAGGACGGTGTTGGCCATGAGGTCTCGACGGGGGTCAGGGGGTCAGGGTCCAGGGGCCGGTGGGGAAACGCAGGTCGCTGGTGGGTTCGATGATCGCGTGCGCCGACCCCCACCCTCCGACCCCCGGACCCCGTCCCCCATCAGTACTTCCGTTCCTTGGGCTTCATCTTCTCGATCAGTTCTGGTTCCCAGCCATCTTCGGGGTGCTCGTGGATCAGGTACACGCCGCGGTACTGGAGATCGACGCCGCCGGCCGGGGTCAGGTAGGCGAAGGTATGCTTGAGCCAGTTGGGATCGTCGCGCGCCAGCTTCTTCTCGACGCCGTCGGCACCGGTTTCCAGGCGTTCGTGCGCGCCGCGGCTCTCGTAGCGGGCCAGGGCGGATTCGATCTGCGCCAGCGAGTAGTCGATCATGAAGCCGACCTCGATCGCCTCCATGAGTTCGCTGTTGAAGACGTTGCCCTTGTCGTCGAGGCCGACGTTGCGGTAGCGCTCGCGCAGGGCGAGCACGTCGCGCTTCGCCAGCTCCATCGACTCGGTGGTGCGGCGGATCGAGCAGTTGGTCATCATCGTCTCGGCCAGCGCCTTGCGCAGCAGGCCTTGGCGTTCCGTGCCAGTCGACGCCTTGAGCGCGGCGATGCGCTCGCGCACCGCCTTGTCGGGGTCGCGCGGCAGCTCGCCGAGCTTGAGGCTGTCGACGTTCTTGGCGACGTGCAGCCCGACGCGGCGGCCGAAGACCACCAGGTCGAGTAGCGAGTTGGTACCCAGGCGGTTGGCGCCGTGCACGGACACGCATGCGCATTCGCCGGCGGCGTAGAGTCCCTCGACGATGCCGTCGCCGTGGTCGCGCCTGACGCGGCCGTCGGTATCGGTGGGGATGCCGCCCATGATGTAGTGGCAGGTCGGCATCACCGGCACCGGCGCCTCCCACGGCTTGATGCCGAGGTAGGTGGTCGAGAAGTCGCAGATCTCGGGCAGCTTCTTCTGCAGGACCTCCTTGCCGAGGTGCTGCAGATTGAGGTAGACCCAGTCGTCCTCGCCGATGCGCCCGGTCTTGTTGATGCCGCGGCCTTCGAGCACCTCCTTGTACATGCACTGCGAGATCATGTCGCGCGGCGCCAGGTCCTTCACGGTCGGCGCGTAGCGTTCCATGAAGCGCTCGCCCGTGCTGTTGGTGAGGTAGCCGCCCTCGCCGCGCGCGCCCTCGGTCACCAGGATGCCGAGACCGGCCAGGCCGGTGGGATGGAACTGCACGAACTCCATGTCCTCGAGCGGCAGCCCGGCGCGCAGGCAGATGCCGAAGGCGTCGCCGGTATTGGCCTGGCAGTTCGAGGTGATGGCGAAGTTGCGCCCCGAGCCGCCGGTGGCGAAGACCACGACCTTGGCGTGCACGATGTGGGTCTCGCCCGAGATGATGTCGTAGGCGATGACCCCGAGCACCTTCGACTTGTCCTCGCTGAGCAGCAGGTCGAGGACCTGGAACTCGGAGTAGAAGTGCAC
>JACDEC010000656.1 GCA_013816645.1 Planctomycetota bacterium | reverse complement strand
CTGGACGGCCGGCCCAGTTCGAGAGGCGCGCGTATACGCGATTGCTGTGAGGCGGCAGGCTTCGAGGCGATCCTTACCCAAGACATCGTCCTGGCGATGTGGGAGAAATTCAATCTCCTGGTCGCGCACAGCGGCCTAACGGCGGTCACGCGCCTGCCCATCGGTAAGCTGCGCGACGATCCCGACATTTTTGGATTGTATGAGGCGGTGCTGCGTGAGGTCGCCGCGGTTGGCCGCGCACACGGCGTGCATCTGAAGGCCGACATCGTTGAGCCCGGATTTCCCGGATGACAATGATCCCGCTTGTACCTGATCGCGGCATTTGTCATGCTGGTCAGTGTCTTACGGTCAGATCGGCGGTGCGCTCATGGAACACCCGGCGGGTGAAACGGACGACGGCTCTCTGCGGGTCGGGTTCGACCGGCGCCTGAAGCTGGAGTTCCGCGGCAGCCGGATCACGTCCGACGCTGGATTGCTCGCCTACCGGGAACTGGACGACGCTCTGGGCTTGACCGACCTGGCCGCCGGCGTGCTGTCGGACGGTCGCCGGGGTAAGAACACCCGCCACATGCTGGCCGGGTTGCTGCGCCAGTCCGTGTTCGGCCGCCTCGCCGGATACGAGGACGTCAACGACGCCGACCGGCTGGCGCACGACCCGGCCATGCGCGCCATCGTGGACCGCCGAGGTCTGGACCGCGCCGCCGCCTCGACCAGCCAGATGGGCCGCTTCGAGACGGAGTGGCTGACCGGTGAGGCCAACCTCGCGGCATTGAGCGACCTGTCCGGGGCCTGGGTCGACCGGGTCCACGAGCGCAGGCCGCAGAAGGTGGTCGTGCTCGACATGGACAGCAGCGTGAGCGAGACCCACGGTGCGCAGGAGGGCACGGCCTACAACGGCCACTTCCGCTGCACCTGCTACCATCCGCTGTTCGTGTTCAACCAGTTCGGCGACCTGGAGCGGTGCGCGCTGCGGCCGGGCAACGTGCACTCCGCCGACGGCTGGCGGGCGGTCCTGGAGCCGGTCGTCTCGCGCTATCGAGCGCGCAAGCTGCGCCGCTACTTCCGCGCCGATGCAGCCTTCGCGAGCCCGGAAGTCTACGAGTTCCTGGAGGCCGAGGGGTTCAAGTACACGATCCGGCTGCCCGCGAACGCGGTGTTGCAGCAGAGCATCGGCTGGCTGCTGAAGCGCCCGGTCGGCCGCCCGCCGCACGAGGTCCGCCGCACCTACGCCAGCTTCCGCTACTGCGCCAAGAGCTGGAGCAAGTCCCGCCGCGTGGTGGCCAAGGTCGAGTGGCACCCGGGCGAGCTGTACCCGCGCGTCGGGTTCGTCGTGACCAACTTGACGCGCCCGCCCGAGCGGGTGGTGGCCTTCTACAACCAGCGCGGCACGGCCGAACGGTGGATCAAGGAAGGCAAGAACGCCGTCACTTGGACGCGGCTGTCGTGCCACAGCTTGAGCGGCAACGCGGTGCGGCTGCAACTGCACGCGCTCGCGTACAACCTTGCCAACTTCTTGCGCACCCTGGCCTTGCCCGACGAGGTGGCGCGGTGGTCGCTCACGACGCTGCGGGCCAAGCTGGTCAAGATCGGCGCCAAGGTGGTCCGCCACGGCCGCTACGTCTCCTTCCAGCTGGCCGAGGTCGCGGTGCCGCGACAGCTGTTTGGGGTAGTCCTCTCGCTCATCGCCCGGCTGCGGGCACCGCCCACACCGGCATGAGCGGGTCGGGCGGGCATGCGCTGGAATGGGGGCGGGAGACCTGCGCCGCAATGGAGGCGAAGCTGCGCGTTCTGGCCCGATCCAGCGGACCATGCGCTGCTTTGGTCCCTACGGGGACGGCTACATGCGATCTTCGCTGTCGAACACGCGAATTTCGTTGCGGAAGTAGGGCTGAATGGGTCGCCGTGAGCGCAACGAACTCGGGTATCTGGGGAATGTCGGTTCAGGTAGTACTCGCCGAGGGTGGCGCTGGTGACTGGTATCCCGCCAGCCGCGATGCGCTGCGCCGTGGCGATCTTTTCAGCTTGCTCCGCCGCGGCCTCGGCTGCTTCGTCCTCGTCTGGCGGAGGAGGCGCCGATCGAGCCCGCGCTTTGGGCGGCTCATCCTCGTCGGCCTCAAGCCCGGTCCAGTGACGCGCCCAGGCCAGCGCGTCCGGAAAGCTGCACCCGTTGACGTGGCGGATCAGGCCGAGGAGGTCGCTGCCCTCTCCGCCCTCATGCGTGAACCACAACCCTCTCTTCGAGCCGCGGACCTCGACGGCCAAGCTGCCCTTGCCGCCCCAGCGGAGCGTGTTCTTCGTGCTGTGCG
>JACDEC010000141.1 GCA_013816645.1 Planctomycetota bacterium | reverse complement strand
TCTTGCGATAGCGCTGCTATCGCCGCGATTCGCGCGCCTTGCATCCGACCACCGGGGCCGGCGACATCTGAAAGACATTTCTGATACAGGATACTAGTGCCCCACCGACCCCTGATCGCCAGCGCGGGTCGGCCAGCTGCTCAGCGAGTCGACCTGGCGTCCGCCCCCCGGTTCGACCGGCGTCACCCGCCCGCACGACGCGCAGGCCAGGATCGCGGACAGCAGGCCAATGAATAATAGGAGACGGCGTAGCACGTTCACCCTCGCTCGTAAGCGTCGGCGAAGCCGACCCAGAAGCAGTTTTTCCCAGGGGGCAGCGCCGAAGGCGCGTTACTTGGGGGAGGCGGCCTGATGCCGCTCCCCCAAGAAGAGTACTCCCAGGCGCACAGCGAACAAACCCGACCGTTGAGCTTCGGGCTACGCTGCGCCGCGTAGGGCATCGGCTACGGGTCGGGTAGGCAGGGGGTCAGTTGGCCCCGACCATCCAAGCGAACCCGCCCGCCGCTGACATGAGCCAGCCATCGCCCCAATCGGGCGACACGCCGGCCAGAAACACAGCACCCCAGCGGGTTAGGCTGGGGTGCGTGGTGACGGTCAGCGGCGACGATGTCTACGCCGGTGGCTTGTTGCGCGGCTTCTCGACGTTCACGGGAGCCGCAGCGATCCGAGCCGCAAGGCCATCCATCCGAGCAACGCCATGGCCGAGCGCGCCAGTGTATTCAACGAGCGACGCCGCCCATGAATTGGCGCGATCCAGGTCGGATTCCGCCTCGTACGTATTCCGGTCGATCCGGTCCAGATAGCTTCCGAAGTCACGGTCGAAACTGCGCTGCTCGTCTCGGATCCGGTTCAACAGATGTGCGCGGAGCACGGCGGCCGGCGCACCGCAGCAGTCCGGGCAGAGCGATTCCCCACCGAGACCATTGTCGTTCGAAAGTTCGGCGACCAGCGCACGCAGCGGGAACACTGCGAGGCAGTACCCGCATCGCTCCTCGCCCGCGACCGTGCATGGGCGATCTACGATGAAGGTCGAAGGATGCTCCCCCCAGAGAGGGCGCATGCGTCGATCCGCGATCATGGCGAGGCGCTGGAGGACCCCTATTTGGGCACGGGGTTCCAGTTTGTTGATGTCGATGGTGGCGGTGCTCATGCGCCCCTCCCTTCGATCTCCACCCCGCCCACCAGCGCATCGACCAACCGGAGCACGTTCCCGGCCGACTGGCCCACCATGTCCAGCCTGAGCCACTCACGCTCGCCGTGTGTCGCATAGGCCGCGATGCCCTCGTTCAGGTCCTGCCGCTCCGCCTGGAGACGCTTGAGCAGGGCCTTCTTCCAGGTCTTGGCGTTGGCGTTGACGACGCACTCGTAGCACACCCCGAGGAAGTCCTCCCCATCGGGGCGATGCACGAAGCTCCAGCAGGATTCGCTGCCGAGGTCGAACTTATGGTCGCAGACGACGCAGGCGGTCCATTGGCCGGCGCGCTTGACCACGGTGTTAGGGGTTCCGGGCTTGCCCCAGAGGCGGACGGTTTTGGTTGCGGTGGCGGTGCTCATTGGTTTGCCTTTCGGGCAGTGGTGGAGTCGTTGGAGGTTTGCAGACCGGCATCAAGAACCCGGTATCCGATTTCATCCGCGCGCTTCGCGGCACGCGTCAGCTTCCGTCCGATGAGAACAAGAATGAACTGTGCGTCGCGTAGATCCCGCCGCAGTGCTTCCACCTCCTGCATCGTTTCGTTGGGCGGCGTCGAAGTCCGACGTGGGCGGCGCGATGCGGTTCCGGGGAACCGGATGACGGATTGCGATTTCATGCCTTCACCGTCGCCGCTTCCACGCTGGCCTTGCAGGCCGCATAGACCACGTCCGTCGCCACGCCCAGCCGCTTGGCCATCTTGTTAATCAGCCGCACGCCCGGCAGCTTCCGGCCGTGCTCCAGGTCGATGATGTCGCTCCTGCTCCCGAGGTCGCCTTGCGACAGGCCGCGGGCTAGGCGCAGGTCGCGCAGGGTGGGGATTGTGTTCGCCATGAGTGGGCTCCTTGTAGGCGGCAAGACTGTACAGTGTACCTGATATGTAAAGGACAGGTTCACTAGACAATCCCTTAACCCCGTACAATCGCCAGGATGGTCCAGTCAGACGTTCAGGAGCGGAAGGCGCGGGTAGTCGCCGCGTGCCGCGTGAAGGGGCTCAATCCCTCCAGCCTAGGCGCTAGGCTCAAGGTATCCCGCCAGTACATGTCCAACGTCCTGTCCGGTCGTGATGCCGGCCACTCGCTCTGGGAGCCCATGGCCAAGGCCCTAAGCGTGGATCGCGTCTGGCTGATGACCGGCAAGGGTGACGCCCCCGTATGGGCCAGGGCGACCGAGCCCGGCCACGGCCCCTACTCCGAAGTCGTCGCCATCCTCGGCGCTGCCGGTCACGCCCTGGCGAGGATCGCGGATCAGCGTGGCGAGAAGGTGGAGAAGGCGCTCAAGGCCATTGAACTGGCGCGCAAGGCGGTGGCGGGGTTGGAGGGCTGACCTACCGCGCCCCGTCCATCCCTGCTGACATGTTGTAGGGAGCGCGCGGTACGATCCGCTCCAGCAATTCCGTCTGCGTCTGCATTTCGTCAAGCAGCGTGCCGGCCTGGAAGGCGCCTAACTCGACCGCCTCCGCTGCTGGCTTGAACACCGATGGGCCAAGGAAAGGAACAGCGCCAACGGCATTTTTGGCGAACTCGGAAATGCTGCCGACGATCGGGCTTTCCGCCAAGGCCCGCTCCTTCCTCGCTTGTGCGATGCGCGTGGCGTTTCCCAAGCCTGCGGGGGCTGCCAGTTTCGCCCGCTCCTCGGCAAACAACTTCGCGCGCGTGCCGAGTTCCTCCTTCCCCTTGTCGGACAGGTTGGTGTACCGCTTGACGGCACCGGCAAGCAGTTGATCGAGGCCGCCCTCGTTGGCCGCCTTCATGATCTCGTCCTGCGAATAGAGACCGGATGCGGCCAGGCGTAGGGCGGACCCGACGTTGCCCTTGGATGCCTCCTTCCCGCCCCGCTTCATCGAAGCCATGCCGGCCAAGACGGCGTCGCGCACTTCCATTGTGCCGGCGCCATCGGCTGTCATGAGCGCGGTAACGGCGTTGCCCGACATGCCTAGCCGGTCGGCCGCCAACCCCTGGGTCAGATGACCGGCGCCCGCCTTCTCTGAGTTCGTCGCCTGGCGCTCCGAAACCTTGTTGTACGCCTCGAACGCCGCGCCCATGGCCGCCGCCAGCACCTTGGCCGAGACGATCATCTTCCCCAGCCCGATGACACTCTTGGCGAAGTCTGGAGCGTTGGCGCTGACCTTCTTGAGCTTTTCGCCCGCCTCAGTCGCCTTCTTGTCGAAGGGGCCGGTATCCATGTCGAGTTTTATGATCGCGTCGCCGGCCATGGTCAATCCTCCAGGGGAAGCTGTAGAAGAATGCGCCCGTACTTCACCAGGCGCTCGGAAAGCTCAACGATGTCGGCGTGGTGATACCGAGCCTCGGCCGCATCCACGTCGGCGGCCTGCATCGCGCGCACGGTGGCTGCGAGGCAGTCGGCCAGGACGTCCGCCTGCGCCTCGGCCCGCTGCATCGCGCGCTTCGTCTCGGCAAGCAGCACCTGCAATCGCTCGTCCGCTCGTTCTTGCGCGGCTATGCAGTCGGCTAGTTCGCTCACCGGAAGTCCAGTTCTGACCAGTCGGTCGCCCAGGTCGTTGTGCCGCGCTGGTGGTCGTAGCTCACGCTGGTGATTGGCGTCCCCACGTCATGCGTCTGCCCACCCGCCGCAATCGTCGTCACCAAATGCCCGAGACGCGGATACGCGACGGTTGCCGACGCCTGGCTCGCCGTGTCGGTGACGTTCTGGAAGCTCGGCAACAGTCCGCACGCCCTGAGCGCCCAGGTTGCCGTCCGCCGGTTGCTCAAGTACCAGGAGCACGCCAGCGCATGCAGCAGGCCAAGCGCCGGTCGGTCGTCGCGCAGGACGCCAGGGAGGCCACCCGTAGGGGCCATGGCGCTACGCCTCGGCGTGCAGCCCTCGCTGGTCAGCGTGCTCTGATCCAGGTCCCAGACGCAGCCAGGCGCGGCCAGCCACAGTTGCAGGCCGCCGTGGTTGATGGTGAGTTTGCGCTTAAAGGTCGATGACGTGGCGACCACGCCGCTTTCGTTGGTGCCGTAGTCCATCATGCGGACGTGGTGCGGCAGCCTGAGCGCGACCGTTACCCCGAGCGTGCTGGTGTTGTGGCTCGAATTGAGCCCGCTGGTCGCGGTGTTGCCGATGACGCGGGCGCCAGTGGCCTTGTCGTCCGGGGAGAGGATGCGAATGGAGTCGGCGCCAATGTAGATCGTCAGCCGGCGCTCAACGGCGTCTGGGCCGATGTAGCGGTTGGCGGCCTTGCGGATGAACGGTAAGGGCGGTCGGCGTGAAGGCTCGCCGGTTTCGCTTCCGCCGCTACGGGGGATGGCCGTGGCGGTGGTGTAGTCGTAGCCGTCCAGGAACGGAAGGTCGGGCAGCACCTCAATGGCAACCGGGGACGTATCGTTCTGCTGCCCGATCGGGGGCGGATTCGACAGCGTGCCGGTGTCGTCGCAGCGGTAATCGCAGCGGCGGGCGCTCACCGATGCCCCGGCGTTGTGGTCCATCACAGCGAGATTCCAACTGCGCGGAATGCCGTAGGACTGGAACACCGGATCGAAGTTCTCATCTCCGCGCTTGGTCGCTGCGATGACAAGGAAGGCGGCCTGCAGGTCGGCCGACCAGCGGTTGGCCAGGGAGCCGTCGAGGCTGGAGAGCGTGACTGCCACTTCGATCCGCTCGCCGGCCGACTCGACGCAATCGTAGCGGGCGCCGTCGCGGTCCCCGAGGCGGAAACTGTCATCGTCAACCCGATGGTCGCCAATGAGGTCAACGGTCGCCAGCGTGGCGGCGGCGAACGCACCCGGCAGCGTCGACGTTGCGATCGGCGGGCCCCAGCTGGTGGTGTAGCTCAGCGTCTGCTCTACCTGCGGGCGCACCGTCAGACGCACGGACAGCGTGCCCATGGGCGCGTTGGTGTCGTCGGCCCAATCGACGTAGACCAGCCCGCGCCCACGCTGGCGACGGCAGACGCGGCTCACGAAGTCGAAGGCCGTCTCCGACTCGTCCACCGCCCACGCGGTCGAGCCCTGAGACATCAGCCGTAGCGGATTCGTCAGGTCGACGGCGTCGGTGCCGTACAAGTCGAACAGCGGCTCACCGTCGCCACGCCCGATGCGCAGTGCGTGCTCGATCGCCTGTTGGTCCGACCAAGCGGAGCCGGCGCCGGGCCAGCAATGCGCCAAGTACTTGCTGTCGATGTCGGCGGGGATGAGCGTGGCATTGCCGCCCGGCATGGAGACGCCCGAGCAGTTGCCGCGAACGGTGCCGTTCTCACCGACATTGTAGCCGGGGTGGCCTGGGGAGTGAGAGTAGAAAACGGAGTTGAGGTATGCGCTATGCCGGTTCATCGGCCAGCGGCGCGTGCGTGCGAAGCCGTCCACACAATGATATGTGCGCTCCCCCATCGGGTTGGCAGCGCCGGGCACCATGGCGTCTTCCTGGTACTCCACTTGGCCCCACCACTCCGTTCGCCATACCGGCGTCACGTCGTCGGCCACGTAGGGCGCAAGCTGGATGCGAACTTCGTGTCCGCGCAGGTCCGGGGCGCCGATGCTGTCGGTGGAAGGCGAGAAGCCGGCGCCGGCCAGCATGCTCGCAGTGGTTGCCGCGCTCAGTTCCCCGACCAGGTCACCGTCGATGCGCCCGAACCGGTAACGCAGCTTCGCCTCGCCAACGGCAGGGAGAGCGACGCGCGAGCATGACAGCAGTTCAATACCGTAGCCCCTGCGCTTCTTCGACCACATAGGCAGGATCTGCCAGGGGCCGACGCCGAGGGCGAAGGTCTTGGCGACGATGATGCGGCAGAGCGGCCAGCGGTCATTGACGATGGGAATGGAGACGGCCATGGATCAGTTCCTGTTGCGATCTTGCGCTTCGCCATGCGCAATGTTCTTGGCGCAATAGGTGTCGATCGCGTGGGCGATCTCCACAGCGCGAGCGGCGAACACATCGGCCTGCGCCTGGCTTTTAGCGAGCCGGTAACCGGTCATGGCCTCGCGGTAGTCGGACGCGGCCACTTCGAACTCGTCCTCTGAGGTTATCGGCTTCATGCTGCGCCTTCCCGGTCAGTCGGTGCGGTGAGGATTCGGACAAGCGACTGTTTGCGGTCCATGGCGGCGCTGATCGCGCCCATGTCCACGCTGCCCGGTGCCAGCGGTGCGCCGGCGGCGAGGATGTTCCGCAGCAGGGCGCGCATGCATTCATCCACAGCGACCCACCGCACGAATGCCTGGGGGATGAACCGCTCAGGGTCCACCCCATCACCGTAGAGCAGCGCGGCCAACCGCGCATCGGCCAGTCGCAAACCTTCCATGGCTTCGGCAACGCTCATGTCGATCCTTAAAACACGCCCCCGCCGAGCCCATCAACGCTTGACCTTTTAGGCGCCGAGCGAGCGCACGGCTGGAACCTAAATCTGTGGCGGTCAATTCCTCGCGCTCGGCGGGGTCATGAACAGGTCAGGGAGACTTGTGCTGCGCGACCATGGCGACCACCGCGGATTCGCTGTAGCCGGCGGCGCGGAAGGCCTTGGTGACGACGTAGGCGCGATCTTCGCGAGGATCGCCTTTTCCCTTGGGCAGGTTGGCCAGGATCGTGCGGGCGGCGTCTGCAACCGCCTTGGCCTCGATCGCCTTAGAATCGTTGGCGACGACCTTCTGCATCTGCTGAACGACCTGGGCCGGCGTGCTCGGCGCGGCCTTGCCCGGAACTGGCGCAGGCTGGGCCTGCTTGTAGGTGCCATCCATCGTCGGAAGGATGAGGTAAGGCTTGAGCGTTTCGAAGATCGCGGCCTGGATCTCCTGATGCTCGCCTACCTCGGTGTCGAGTGTCTTAAGCTGCCGGCGCCCGGCGGCGTCCTCGATTACCGGCTCGCGCATTTCGGCGTTCAACTTCTCGCGGCTCTCGATGCCGGCGACGATGCGCGAACGCTCCAACAGGAGCGGGGCGATCTTGGAGCGCTGGAGGAACATGATCGTGTCGAGCGATCCCTGCGCGCGCTCTGAGCGGGCGAGTGCATGGCGCACGGCGTCAGACAGCAGGTTGTTCCAGTGTTCGGGAGAAATGGAGAGGGGCATGGGGTTCCTTACTTCGTCGCGTCGGCGGTGATCTGGAGTCCGGCGGCGGCGAGCGCCTTGGCCACGTCGGCCAGCGTCAGGGCGTCGATCTGGTCGGTGTACTCCATCGTCGCCGGCATGTCTGGCGCGCTGGACAGCACGCCAACGCGCTCGTGGTCGACGTTGAATTGCGCGGGATCGCACGACTTGAGATGGCGCGGCAGTACACC
>JACDEC010000655.1 GCA_013816645.1 Planctomycetota bacterium | reverse complement strand
CCCCCCACGACTCCGCAGTAGCCAGGCTGGTTCGCCCGCGGACGATCCGGCATGGCCGAGATCGTCCGCGTCGAGCTCGGGAGCGACGCCTACCCCATCCACATCGCGCCCGGGCTGCTCGCCGATGCGGGCGCGCTGCTGCGCCCGCTGCTGCCCGGTCCGCAAGCGCTGGTGGTCGCCGACGAGCAGGTCGCCCGCCACCATGGCCAGCGCTTGGTCGACGCGCTGACCAGCGCCGGGCTGCGCGTCCACCTCGCCACCTTCCCGGCTGGCGAACTGAGCAAGACCATGGCCACCGCCGAACGGCTCTGGCAGGCCTGCGCCGAGCACCGCATCGACCGCGGCGACGCCATCGTCGCGCTCGGCGGCGGGGTTTCCGGCGACCTCGCCGGCTACGTCGCCGCCTGCTGGATGCGCGGCATCCGCTTTGCCCAGGTGCCGACCAGCCTGCTGGCGATGGTCGACTCGAGCGTCGGCGGCAAGACCGGGGTCAACAGCGCGGCCGGCAAGAACCTGGTCGGTGCCTTCAAGCAGCCGGTCGGCGTGGTCATCGACACCACCCTGGTCGCGACCATGGACGCGCGCGAGTACCGCTCCGGGCTGGCCGAGGTGCTCAAGTATGGCGTGATCCGCGATCCCGCTTTCTTCGCCTGGCAGGAAGCCAACGCCGCTGCCCTGGTCGCCCGCGATCCCCAGGCGGTGGCGCGGGCCGTGGCCCAGAGCTGCCGGATCAAGGCCGACTACGTCGCCGCCGATCCCTTCGAGCGCGGGATCCGCGCGCAGCTGAATTACGGCCACACCTTCGGCCACGCGCTCGAACGCGAGACCGGCTACGGCCGTTACCTCCACGGCGAAGCGGTGGCGGTCGGCATGCGCATGGCCGCGGCGTGCGCCCAGCGCCTCGGCGTGCTCGCCGACGCGACCCTGATCGCGCGCCAGGACGACCTGATCGCGCGCTTCGACCTGCCCGCGCGGCATGTCGCCGAAGCCGGCCAGCTCGAGCGCCTGGTCGCCCACTGCCGGCTCGACAAGAAGGTCAGCGGCGGACGCACCCGCTTCATCCTGCCCGTGCGCATGGGCGAGGTGGTGCTCAGCGAAGCGCCCGACGAGACCCAGGTCGCCGCGGGTTTCGCCGCCGGCTTGAGCTGATTTCAGGTCAGGCTTCGCGCTCGGGCTCGTCGAGCTCGTCGCGGATGCCCGAGCGCTGGCCGCCGCCGCGCTGATCGTGCGATCGCACGGTGTCGCGCAGATGCAGGGCGCGCAGCGCGGGATCGAGCTCGGTGGCGTCGTCCTGCGGCTGGTAGCCGAGCAGCGCGCGCGCATCGCTGAGGTCGAGCCGCTTGAAGCGGTTGTCGCTCAGGCCGTGGACGATGGCGAAGCGCAGGTCCGGGACGTCGATGGCGCGGCACAGCAGCTGCACGAGGTCGCGCCGCGAGATGAAGGCGTCGAGCAAGGGCACACCCTGGCCGGCCCGCGCCGCGGCGCGCGGCTGGAAGGCGCCGATGCGCACCGCGATCACCGACAGGCCCTCCTGCTCGGCCATGTAGCGGCCGAGCGCCTCGCCGAAGCATTTGCTGACGCCGTAGAGGTCGCCGGGGTTGACCGGTTCGCCGGTCTTCACCTGGACATCGGGCGGGTAGCCGGAGACCGCATGGATCGACGAGGCGAAGACAACCCGCCGGCAGCCCGCGGTGCGCGCGGCGACGAAGGCGTGGTAGCAGCCGACGATGTTGTCGGCGAGCAGGACGGCCCACGGCGCCGAGGGATCCGGCGACGCGGCGAGGTGCAGCACGGTGTCGATCCCCGCGCAGGCCAGCTTCATCCCGCCCAGGTCGGCGAGGTCGCCGGCGACGACCTCGCCGCAGCCGGCGAGCTCCCCGGCATCCTGGCCGGCCTGCACCAGCAGGCGCAGGTCGTAGCGTTCGTGCGCCTGGCGCGCGAAAAAAGCGCCGATCCGCCCGGCCGCGCCGGTGACCAGCACGCGGCGCCGAGGAATAGCGAGGGGCGGCAGGCCGTGGTCGTTGGCTGACGATGGCTCCACGCCGAGATCCTCGCCGGCCTCGCTGCGCGCGCCGCAAGCGTGGGGTCGAGGCTCAACGCAGCGGCCGCTTGCGCCGGTCGCCTCGCGGCAAAGCTGCCGACGTGGACGAAGCCGACGCCCTGCTGCGACTCGCCCTGGTCCCCGGCCTCGGGCCGATCACCATCGAGCGGCTGATCGCCCAGGCCGGCCATCCCGGCGAGATCTTCGCTTGGAGCATGGATCGGCTGATGGGCGTCGACGGCGACGCCGCCGAGCCCGCCCGGCGCATCTGCGACC
>JACDEC010000654.1 GCA_013816645.1 Planctomycetota bacterium | reverse complement strand
CAGCCGGGCGGCGGCCGGCGCAGGGCCATCGTTGACCGCCCACAGCTCGACCTCGCGCTCGGTCTGCACGGCCAGCGCGATCACCGGTTGGTAGAAGCGCCGGGCGTGGTGGTGGAGCTGCTTCCAGCGCCCGCCGTACTCGATGCTCGACCACGACGCCACCGGCCAGTTGTCGTTGAGCTGCCAGTACAGCGTGCCCATGCACACCGGCATCGAGCGGCGCCAGTACTCGACGCCGATCTTGATCGCCAGCGCCTGTTGCAGCTGCGACAGCCACAAGGTTTCGGCGAAGCCGACCGGCATGCGGAAGTAGCGCGCGAACATTTCGTTGATCTTGGTGTTGCCGCCCGCGTTCTTCTGGTGGTGCTCCATCGCCGGCGAGGTGATGTTCAGCTGTTCGTCGGGGCAGTAGGTGCGCACCGTCTCCAGCGACGGGAAGGACTGGTAGCCGAACTCGGAGCAGAAGCGCGGGCGCACCGAGCGGTAGGCGTCGAAGCCCTTGCCGCCGTGCCACACGTCCCAGTAGTGCATGTCGCCCTTGGTGTCGTCGTGCCAGGCGTCGCTGAAATCGCCGGGGCCCGAGCACGGCGAGGACGGCCAGAACACCCGGGTCGGGTCGGCCTCGGCGACCGCCGCGCCCAGCGCTTGGTTGAGCCGGTCCCAGGCGATGACGTAGCGGTCGCGGCTCTTGCGCGATTCGGGGTACCAGCCGAGCGCGCCGACGCACTCGTTGTCGCCGCACCACAGCGCGATGCAGGCGTGATCGCGCAGGCGCTTGACCTGGTGGACGACCTCGGCGCGCACATCGGCGAGGAACGCCGGATCGGCCGGGTACAGCGAACAGGCGAACATCAGGTCGTGCCAGACGAGCAGGCCGCGCTCGTCGCACATCCGGTAGAAGGCGTCACCCTCGAACTGTCCCCCGCCCCACACCCGGATCATGTTCATGTGCGCGGACACCGCGCTGTCGAGCAGGCCGGCCCAGTGCGCCTCCTGACGGGCGGGCAGCGCGTCGGACGGGATCCAGTTGGCGCCCTTGCAGAAGATGTCGCGGCCGTTGACCCGGAAGACCATGCTGATGCCGACGTCGTCGGGTCGGTTGATCAGCTCGATGGTGCGCAGGCCGATCCGGCGCTCGACGCGCTGGTCGGCGATGGCCACGCGCAGATCGTAGAGCGGCTGCTCGCCGTGGCCGTTGGGCCACCACAGACGCGGCTGCGCGATGGTGACGGTGGCCGAGACGCTGTTGGCGCCGACGACCAGCGCGGCCGGCACGGCGACGCGCTTCCCGGCGAGCTCGACGACCAGCTCCGAGCGTCCGGCAGCGGGCGCGTGCAGCTCGGCGGTGACGGTGACGTCGCAGGCGCCGGGACGGTGGGACTGGGTGGTGTGCACGTAGTCGAGGCGCGCCGCGGCGTAGCCGTCGAGACGGATGTCGTCGGTGATGCCGATCGCCATCAGCGAGATGCCCCAATCCCAGCCGCCGTGGCACTGCGCCTTGCGTACCAGGTTGAGGTGGGGGATGGTGTTGTTGCCCGAGTAGGGCACGGGATGGGCGAGCTGCGCGGCGCGCGCCGCGGCGGCGCGTTCGACCGAGGCGAAGCGCACGGTGATACGGTTGACACCCGGCTTGAGCGCGGACTTCACCGGGAAGCGCCAGATGCGGTGCTGGTTGTGCGCGGAACCCACAACCTGGCCGTTGACGCTGATCTCGGCGAGCGTGTCGAGGCACGCGCAGGTCAGCGCGACCTCGGGCGCGGCGAGCACCGCGGCATCTACCTCGATGGTGCGTTCGACGATCCACTCGCGCGCACCGACCCACTGGATGTCGCGCTCGTTGGCGCCGTGGTAGGGATCGGGGATGCGCCCCGCCGCGAGCAGCGCGCTGTGCACGTCGCCGGGGATGGCGATAGGTACGCTGTCGGTGGCGTCGGCCTGACGGAGGGTCCACTGGCCGGCGAGGGATTGGGAGGGCATGGACGGGTCCTTCGCTGGGGGACCCCTCCCGTACGGCCGCGCCGGCCCGGCACAATGCCGGCGGCGCCCGCCCCCGTCACGATGAACGTCGCCGCGGCGTCGGCGTTCATCGTGCATGCGCCGAATCCTCGTCTGCCTGGCTGGTCTGGTCATCGTCCTGGTCGCGTTCCTGGCGCTGCGGGCCTACCGGACCGATCCCCCGACGTCCGACCACGGGGGTTGGCGGGCCGAACCCGAGGTCCTGGTGCGACGGGTCGAGCAGCTCGCCGGGTCGGGCGAGGTCGACGCCGCCGGGAGCGTGCTCGCCGCGCTGCTCGAACGCGCCGGGGTCGCCCAGACC
>JACDEC010000653.1 GCA_013816645.1 Planctomycetota bacterium | reverse complement strand
CGCTCACACCGGGCATCAGCCCAGGAGCATCCTCATGGACCGCACTCAGTCCCTCGCCGCCCTCAGCATGGTGAAGCACACCGTCGAGGTCGACGTCGGCGGTAAGATCATCAGCATCGAGACCGGTTACGTCGCCAAGCAGGCGGCGGGCAGCGTCATCGTCCGTTGCGGCGAGACCATGGTCATGTCGACCGCGTGCGATGGCGATCCGCGCCCCGGCCTCGACTTCTTCCCCCTCACCGTCGACTACCGCGAGAAGCACTACGCCGCCGGCCGCATCCCCGGCAACTTCTTCCGCCGCGAAGCCCGCCCGAGCGAGCACGAGACCCTGGTCTCGCGCCTGACCGACCGTCCGCTGCGCCCGCTGTTCCCCAACGGCTACAAGCGCGACACCTCCTGCCAGTCGATGGTGATGAGCTTCGACCAGGAGAACGAGGCCGATGTGCTGTCGATGGTCGGCGTCTCGGCCGCCCTGCACATCAGCTTCATCCCCTTCGGCGGCCCGATCGGCGCCGTGCGCGTCGGCCAGATCGACGGCAAGCTGGTCGTCAACCCCACGACGTCGCAGCGCCTGGCGAGCGATCTCGACCTGGTCGTCGCCGGCACCGCCGACGCGATCACCATGGTCGAGTGCGGCGCCAAGCAGATCAGCGAGGACCGCGTGGTCGAAGCGCTGGTCCTGGCCCACGAGAACATCAAGCGCATCTGCGCCGCGGTCGAGACTCTGCGCAGCAAGGTCGGCAAGCCCAAGATGGCGCACCAGGAGCCGGTCGAGAGCCCCTGGACCAAGACCATCCTCGAGAAGTACCGCGCCCAGATCGAGGCCGCGCTGCTCACCGTCAACAAGCACGAGCGCGGCGCGACGGTCAAGAAGTGCCGCGACGGCATCATCACCGACCTGTTCAATGGCGACGCCGAGAAGGCCATGGAGATCAAGGCCGCCTTCGGCGACGCCAAGGACGTGGTGTTCCGCGAGCTGATCCTCAAGGGCAAGCGCGTCGACGGTCGCGACACCAAGACCGTGCGCCCGATCGTCATCGACCTCGACATCCTGCCGCGCGCGCACGGCTCGGCGATGTTCACCCGCGGTGAGACCCAGGGCCTGATCGTCTGCACGCTGGGCACCAGCGAGGACGAGCAGATGGTCGACGGGCTCAAGCCCAAGTACAACGAGCGCTTCCTGCTGCACTACAACTTCCCCGGCTACTCGGTCGGCGAAGTCGAGCGTCGCCCGGGTCCGGGCCGTCGCGAGATCGGCCACGGCGCGCTCGCGCGTCGCGCGCTGCTCGCCGTGCTGCCCAAGGCCGAGGACTTCCCCTACGCCATCCGCCTGGTCTCCGAGATCACGGAGTCCAACGGCTCGTCGTCGATGGCCTCGGTGTGCGGCGGTTCGATGGCGCTGATGGCCGCGGGCGTGCCGCTCGCCGCCCCGGTCGCCGGCATCGCCATGGGCCTGGTCAAGGAAGGCGAGCGCTACGCGGTGCTCACCGACATCCTCGGCGACGAGGACCACTACGGCGACATGGACTTCAAGGTCTGCGGCACCGACAAGGGCCTGACCGCGCTGCAGATGGACATCAAGATCGCCGGCATCAGCCCCCAGCTCATGCGCGAGGCGCTCGAGCAAGCCAAGCAGGGCCGCCTGCACATTCTCGCCAAGATGAACGAGGCGATCGCCGCCGGCCGCGAGAAGCTCTCGCCCTACGCGCCGCAGATCATCCAGATCCAGATCGATCCGCTGCTCATCGGCAAGATCATCGGCAAGGGCGGCGAGACCATCCGTCGCATCCAGGAGGAGACCGGCGCCAAGATCAACATCGACGACGACGGCATCATCACCATCGCCTCGCCGGACATGACCTCGATCGAGAAGGCCAAGGGCTGGATCAGCGACCTGACCGAGCTGCCCGAAGTCGGCAAGGAGTACCCGGCGACCATCAAGGCGATCAAGGAGTTCGGCGCGTTCGTCGAGTTCATCCCCGGCACCGAAGGCCTGGTGCACATCAGCGAGTGGGACTGGAACCACATCCAGGACCTCAACTCGGTGGCCAAGGAAGGCGACCAGCTGCGCGTCAAGCTGCTCGAGGTCGACCAGCGCACCGGCAAGTTCCGCCTCAGCCGCAAGGCCCTGCTCCCCGAGCCCGAGAATCGCGAACCCCGGCCGCCGCAGGCCGAAGGCGACCGTCCGCCGCGCCGCGAGGGCAGCTACGGCGGCGACCGCGGCGGTGATCGCGGCGGTCGCGAACGCGGTCCGCGTCGTTAGTCGTACGGACGACCAGGGTTGATCAGCACGGCCGGCGCCCACAGGCGCCGGCCGCG
>JACDEC010000652.1 GCA_013816645.1 Planctomycetota bacterium | reverse complement strand
AAGGACGGCTGGGAACTCCTGACCATCGCCGCGCCCTGCTGCCGCAACCTGGCGGTGTCGCTGTTCCGCGATCGCGCCTGCGACGAGATCGAGGCCGCGCCCGGCGTGATCGTACGCTCGTGGCGCGATGCAGCCCATCCCAACGCCGGCGCCCGCGCCCTGCGGGTCGCCGCGCACAGCTTGGCGCTGTTCGACGAGAGCTTCGGCAGCTACCCGTTCCGCGAATTCGACGTCGTCGCCTCGGCGCAAGGCGAGGATGTCGGCGGCATGGAGGCGACCGGGCTGGTGCTGATCGATGCGCAGGCCTATGAACTCTGCGAGCACCTGCCCGACGCGACCGGAGTCGAAGCCCTGCCGGTGCTGATGCTGTCCGAAACCATCGCCCACGAAGTCGCACACCAATGGTGGTACGGCCTGGTCGGCAACGACGCCTTCGCCGAACCGTGGCTGGACGAGAGCCTGACCAACTGGAGCGGCGGCTGGGCGCTCGAAAAGGCCGGCGGTGCCGCGGCACGCCTCGGCGCACTCAACATCGCCTTCCTCTCCGTGCGCATGCACGCGGCTGGGCAGACCAAAGCGATGGACCTGCCGCTCAGCGGTTTCGCGGACATGAACGAGTACGGTTCGGTGGTTTACGGTCGCGGCGAGCTGATGTGGGAAGCGCTGCGCAAGCGCCTGGGCGACGAGCGCTTCCTCGCCTTCCTGCGTACGCACCACGCGCGCCACCGCTTCGGGGTGCTCGACGCGGCCGATCTGCACGGGCAGTTCGTCGAGGCGCTCGGCGCCGAGGAGGCCGCGGCCTTCACCGCGGCGTGGGTCCGCGGCGACGGTTTGACCACCAAGATGCTGCTCGATTCCCTCAAACCGTAGGTCGACTGGTCAGCCTTGCGGGAAATGACGCATCACCCGCGCCACCAGCTGGCTGTAGGTCGCCACCAGCTTCTGGCATTCCGCGCCCAGCCGGCTGAGCTCGTCGGAATCGCCATCCTCGCGGGCCTTCGCCAAGGCGTAGCGCTTGGCCCGCACCTGCTCGCGCAGGGCTTCGAGTTCCTGGGCGGCTTGCGCCGCGTCGTCGGCGATCGGATCGCTGGACTGGTCGGCCATGCCGCCATCAGAGGCCTGGGCTGCGACTTGTCACCTGGCGATCGACCGCGCTCTACGGCGTCATTCGATCGCGCAGGCGCCGGCGAACGGCTTGCGCACCCCGGCCAACGGACGATCGCGGAAATCGCGCGGGCCGCGCTGGATCCCGGCTTTGGCCTTGAGGTCGATGCCGGTGCGGGTCGCGGGCGAGGTCGCCTTCGGCACGAAGGCGGTCAGTCTGGGCAGCCGCGCCACTTCGCCCTCGGTCCCGCGCGCGCTGGCCAGGTCGAGCTGCGGTTCGGCCCACACCCCGAGCGGCGTGGTCCCGGCCAGCTCCTTGCCCGCGGCCTGCCAGGCCGCGAGGTCGGCGATGTCGCGCGATCCCAGGCGGGCGAAGAAGCCGTCGTTCCAGTAGGCGTTGCCCTGGATGACGATCTCCGGCGCGTCCTGCTCGACCAGCACGGCGCGCACGCGTCCGGTCGAGACGATCAGGTTGTTGCGCAGCGCCACGCCGATCTTGCGGCCGACCACGCTGACCACCGCTTCGGCGGGCTGGTCGGTGATGAAGGTGTTGTGGTAGACTTCGACCCCGCTCAGGCCGTCGCCGCCGTCGCCGACGTAGAGCTCGCCGTACTGCCGCTTCTTGACCGCGTTGTTCTCGCAGACGTTCCAGCGCACCACGTTGCCGTGATGGCGGTGCGGCGAATCCTGGTAGGTGTAGACCAGGATGCCGGCGCCGTCGTTGTCGTGCGCGTAGTTGTATTGGAGCACGCAGTTGGTGCAGCCGCCGTCGAGATCGAAGCCGTTGCCGTCGGCCGAGGTACCGGTGCGGTTGCGGAAGGCTTCGCAACGCTGGATGACCACGTTGTTGGCGACCGCCGTCCAGATCCCGCACGGGCCGCCGGGCGCGCCGTCGCACTGCGCGCCGTTCTCCCAGGCGACGCAGCGATCGACCAGTCCGCCGTCGCAGTCCTCGACGAGCAGGCCGCTGCCCGAGTGGTTCTCGTGGTAGAGCGGGTCGCCGGGATTGTCGTGCACCCGGCAGTCGAGGATGCGCACGTCGGCGTTGGCGTACGTGGTCGCCTTGGTGTCCCAGGCCCCGGTGATCAGGATGCCGTAGTAGGCGTTGTCGTGGCATTCGCAGCCCGAGATCTCGACATCGGTGAAGCCGCTCTTGCTGCCGTCGGCCGGGTTGCCGGCGACCAGGATGCCCGCCCCGCCCATGCGCTGCTCGCCGC
>JACDEC010000140.1 GCA_013816645.1 Planctomycetota bacterium | reverse complement strand
GATCGGTGAACGCGACCTGCGTCCGCCCTGGCGACCGGGCGATCGGCCGGTCGATCCCGACCGCGCCGACGCGCTCGACCGGCTCGCCTGCCTGAGGCGCGCCGAGGCCGTCGGCTTCCGACCCTCGCTGCGCGGCGAAGGCATCGATCCCCAGGCCGCGCGCGAGGCCGCGCGGGTGCGCGATGATCTCATCCGCTTGATCCACGCATCCGATGAGGCGGCGAAAACCGCTGCCGGCCCCCAGGACTCCCTCGTTCCCCGATTGCTGCTCGCCGCCTATCCCGATCGCCTGGCCAAGCGCACCGCGCCGACCGCCAATCGCGCGCTGATGGTCGGCGGCATCGCCGTTGAGATCGACCGCGGCAGCTGCCTCACCGCGCCGACCGGCAAGCCACGCCCGGAACTGTTCTGCGCCTACGCCGTTCAGGGCGTCGGGCAGGGTGGGCGTCACGCCACCATGGTCCGCCAGGGCGCCGAGCTCGACGAGGCCGAGGTCGAGGTGGTGTTCCCGGGCGCCATCCAACGCCGCGAGCTCGTGAGCTACGACCAGCAGCGCCAGTCGGTGGCAACGGTGGTTGGCTGGTACTACCACGACCTCTGCCTGCGCGCCAACCCCGGCGCCCAGGTCGACGCCGGCCGCATCGCCGCCTGCCTGGCCGAGGCGCTGGCATCCCAGGCGCGCGCGCTGTTCGACGAGGACGAGGTAGCCGCCTCGTTCCTGCGCCGCGCGGCGTGGCTGCGCGTCCAATGCCCGGAGCTCGAGGTGCCGACGTTCGCCGACGCCGCGCTCGGCGAGCTGGTCCTGTCGCTGTGCGCCGGTTGCCGCAGCCGCGCCGACGTCGTCGCCAAGCCCAAGCTGCCCTGGCTGATCGGCGGATTGCCGCACGCATTGACCCGCGCAATCGACGAACAGGCGCCAGCGACGCTGCTCGTGCCCACCGGCAATCGCATCACCCTCCAGTACGACGACCCCGCTCGACCGCCGGTGCTGGCGGTGCGCCTCCAGGAACTGTTCGGCCAGCGCGAGACGCCGCGCATCGCCAACGGCCAGGTCGCCGTCCTGCTGCACCTGCTCGGCCCGAACTACCGCGCCGAGCAGGTCACCCAGGACCTGGCGAGCTTCTGGCGCAATACCTACCCGCAGGTGCGCAAGGATCTGCGCTCGCGCTACCCCAAGCACGCGTGGCCGGAGGATCCGCTGAGCGCGGCGCCGGTGGCCCGGGGGCGGCCCACGAAGACGCCGGCCCGCTGAGGCGATCAGGCTGCGGGCGCGTCGAGTTCCGGACCTTCGATGATGAACTCGTCGCCAACCGGATCGTCGCGGCGCAGGGAAACCTCGTTGGGCACGTAGGCGCGCAGCACGCTGGCGGCCAAAGCCGCGGCCCGGTCGTGCTCGAAGCATTCAAGCACCACACACCACAATTCGTCGGCGCCCAGTGCGCCGGTACGATAGGCGGCGAACACGTCCCTGGCCCAGCTCGCGTCCATGATCGCTGCGATGCTAGCTGAGCGGGAGCCGACTTCCAGACTGGCATGGACTTCCCGTCCGGGAGCCAGGAGTCGCCGCCTCAGCGCAAGACCGCCAACGCCGCCCGCAGCAGATCCTGGGTCGGCATGCCCGGCTTGGACACCTTGGCGAGCGCATCCGTGCCCTCCTTGGGTGAGAAGCCCAGGACGATGAGCGCCCGGTGCGCCTCCGCGACCGCCGAGGCGCCGCTGTCCTGCGCCACCATAGCGGCGAGCGGCGCGGGTATGCGCTCCACCTTGTCTGACAGCTCCAAGGCGATGCGCTCGGCACTCTTGGGTCCGACCCCCTTGACCTTCTTGAGCGCCGCCACGTCCTTCGTCGCCAGGATGCGGCGCAATTCGGCGACGCCGTAATGCGAGAGCACCGCCAGAGCCACGGTAGGCCCGACCTGCTGGACGTTGGTGAGCAGGTCGAACGCCGTGCGTTCGGCGCCGTCGGAGAATCCGAAGATGATCAGGTCATCGTCGCGGACGATGAGACGGACCCACACCGTGACCGCGCTGCCGTCGAGCGGGATGATCTTGCGGCACTGCTCGCTGATGCGCAGCGAGTAGCCGACCCCGCCGACGTCGAGGGACAGGCGGTTCGAGGCGTCGAGGGACGCGACGGCACCCCGCAGGAAATCGTACATGGCGCGAGCCTATCGCGAGCGCCCCCCGAAGGAATCTTGGCGAGTCGCTCGAGCGTTGGATATCAGCCGCTGAACAGTCGGCGGATCTTCCGCAGTTTCTTGTCGAGGCGCGGCCAACGGATGAACGACGCCTCATTCCGCAGGGACGTCCACCGCGGTTCGCGAGGTTCCGCCGCCTCCAACCAGCGCGCGACCTGCTCGAAAACGTTGTACTCGTACATCAGCTTCTTCTTGGCTTGCCTGATCGCCGGGAGGGCCGTCTCGTAACACTCCGGCGACAGGCACTCCTCGACCGCAGCGATGACGCCGTCGGGGCGGTCGCGGTCCACCGTCCGCATCGCCGACGCGGGGAAATACTCGCCGACGTTGGGGCAGCCGCAGTAGATGGGCAGGCACTCCGCCAGGAGGGCGTCGCCGAGCTTTTCCGACCAGTAGTGCGGCTGCACGCAGTTCTCGATGACCAGGGTGCAGCGGTAGGGGTGGAGAGCCTCCCATTTGTCCGGTATCGCCTGGAAGCCGTGCCCGAAGACGTCGAGCCGGTCGCCGAAATGCTCCTTCAGCGATCGAACCAGCGACAAGCGCCGGCGGTGGCCGCGGCTGAAGGATTTCGCGGAACTGATCAACGAGATCGCCTTGGTCTTGCCGGCTACCGGCCGAGCGAGATCAGCGAAGTCCATCCGGGCTACCGGGGTGGGGCCCGACAGGTCGACGCCCACGAACCAGCGCAACGATTGCTGCTGGACGATGACCTCGGGATGGGACAGAGGGGCGCAGCTGATCACCGACGAGAATTGCCCGAGGAAGCCCTTGGGATATCGCTTCTGCGACGGCGGTTCGCCGGTGACCAGCAGGGTCCGCGAACAATTGGCCTGCATCTCCTCCATCGGGACATTCTCGAACACGACCCACGCGTCATAGACCGGCTGCGTGTCCGCGAAGTAGAAGTGGCAGTCGCCCCAGCGGGCCTGGTCGGGGATCTGACGCTGCCACGGCCATGGGGATTTCGCCGTGAACAGCACCTTCCTGACCGCCGGCATCGTGGCACTGTTCTCAGCTGCGCTGAAGTGTCAATGAGCGTCGACCACCGCGCCGCTATGGATTTTGCCGCGCGCCGTGTGCGCTGCGAAGCAGCGCGCATCCGCCGTCAAACGCCCGCTGTGCCCAATCGATCGGCCCTTCTCCGTCGCTGCGATTGACTCATTGGCGCTCGGGCGAGACTGCGTGGATGCTGCAGCGGTCCTTGTGGAAGAGGCTCCGTCAGCGCCTCGACCGTCGTCCTCCCCTCCACTTGCTGCACATCCGCAAGACCGGCGGCACGGCGGTCAAGGACGCTTTGAAGCCGGTGCGTCGCGAGGCGAACCATCGCCTCGAGCTGCACCCGCACGCCGTCCGCCTGAGCGACATCCCAGTCGGCGAGTCGGTGATGAGCGTGCTTCGCGACCCGATATCCCGTTTCGTCAGCGGCTTCCTGCATGACGAGCGGCAGGGCTACCCGCGCTGGCCGAAGTCGTGGTCTCCGGCGGAACGTCTGGCCTTCGAGCGGTTCGCGTCGCCGGATGACCTGGCGCGCTCGCTGTCGTCGACCGACACGACGCGCAGGCAGCACGCGGTCGAGGCGATGAACGAACTGAGCCACGTGCGCGAGCGCATGGTCGACTGGTTCGTTTCCCTCGATTATGCGCGAGAGCGCCTGGCAGACATCTGGTTCATCGCTTTCCAGGAGAGCCTCGCTGCCGACTTCGAGCGGCTGCGCGGATTGCTGCAACTGCCCGAGGCGGTATCGCTGCCCGGCGACGAGGTACGATCGAACCGCGCACCCCGGAACGACGGCGCCCTGCACGAGGACGCGATTGCCAACCTGAAGCGCTGGTTCAGCGCCGACTATGCGTTGATCGCCCTGCTCGCGGATCGACAGCAAGCGGGGCCCGAACCTCGCTGAGCTCAGCCGCTCGGCCAATCGTGGACCGGCAACAGGGCGTGGTACAGCGCGCTGTGGAAGCGCGCGCAGGCCGATGGCGCGAACTGCGCCCACACCCGTTGCCTGGCGGCCGCGCCGAACCGGGCGGCTAGTTCGGGATCGCGCAACAGGCGGATGATGCGCTCGGCCAGGGCCTGGGGGTCGGCGGGCGGCACGACGAAGCCATCGACACCATCGCGCAGCAGTTCGACGGTGCCGCCGACTCCGGTAGCGACGCAGGGGACCCCGACTGACATCGCTTCCTTGACCACCGTGGGTGACGCTTCGGCGCTCGATGGGAGCACATCGACATCGAAGCCCGCGGTGAGCTTGGCGGCGTCACGCCGGTATCCGAGCCAATGCACCCGGTCGGCGAACCCCAGCGCCGACGATTGTGCCCGCAACTCGGCCTCCGCGCTGCCATCCCCGAGCACGACCAGGTGCGCCTTGGCGACCTGCGCGAGGACCGCGGGGAAGGCATCGAGCAGGTAGCGGTGTCCTTTGCAGGCCTCGAGCCGGGCGACCACGCCAACGATCGGCTCGCCGTCCGGTATTCCCGCGGCAACGCGAACCGCGTTGCGGTCGATGGGCTGGGCGTACGCCCGGTCGTCGAAGGGCGGGTGGATCGCGGTGATCCGGCTGGTCGTGAGCACGCCTACGTCGAGGTGCGGCTGATAGGATGCGCGCACGGCATCGGCGGCGAGCACCAGGTGGGCCAGGCGCTTCCCGTAGAGCCAGCGGTTGGCGATGCCGAGATTCACTCGTTTGGTGTTGTGCCTGGTCATCACGTGCGGGGCAGCGAAGCCCCCCCGCCATTTTGCCATCGCCAGGCTCCAGGTGTCTTGGCTGCCATTGCTGTGGATGATGTCCGGCTTCCATTCGGCCATCAATCGGCGCAGGGTGGCGATGTCGCACGCAGTGGACACCAGGCGGTTGGTCTTCTTGAAGCGGGCCCCGGTGAAGGTGGCGATCCCCTCATCCGCGCAGCGTTGCATCAACTCGCTGCCGGGCGGACAGGCGACCAGCACGGCATGCCCCTGGTCCGCGAGGGCGCGCGCGAGCAGACGCACCACCGTCGGCTGTCCGTAGCCCTTGAAGTGCGAGTTGGCGAGCAGGATGCGCAGCGGGCGCTCGGTCGACGGCGGCGGTTGCTGCGACGAAGTCACGGCGGGACGTTAGCGGAGTCCCCCAGGGGGGGAAGTCCGTGACATCACTGGCGCAGTTCGCGCGGCACCAGGGAGGTCACCAAGCGTTCCACGTCCTCCGGCGTGGTCGCCGCCCCGAGCTGACGCATCAGCAGGTAGGCGTTCTCGTAACGCTGTTCGCGGACCAGGCCGATGACCGCCGGCCACGCGCGCACCGCGAGTTCGGCATGATCGTGCGACCAGGCGATCCACCGCTGCGCGGGCTCGCTCTGGAGCTCGCGCACGAACCAGCGCGCGCGACCGTCGCCTGTGCGCCAGCTCCAATGCCGGGCGACGACGACGTCCCAACGATCGGCCTGCGCCGGTCGCCGGGCGAGGTAGCCGCTGGCGATCCAATGCTCGACCAGCGGCGAGCGCAGTTCGCGGCCGGCGATCACCGGCGACACCCGGGTGCCCGCCACCGGCAGCGCCCACCAGGTCGCCTCCTGCTGCGCGAAGCTGTCGGGCGAGAAACGCTCGCCGCTGACCCGTCCGACGCCGAGGACGACCAACGCCAGGGCGAACGGCAGGGACACCGAGGCGGCGACGATGCGCATCAGGCGGTTCACGGGGGCATCGTGGCGCATGGTGCGCGGCCGGCGACACAAAGTCCGGCCGGCCTGTCCGGTGGACGCGAGGCCGAGGGTGGCGCAGGTCACGACCCCAGCGCCGTTCCCCCGGCCGCTCGGCCGCCTATGGTCGCGCCATGGCCCAGGCTCCGCTGCCCGAGCGCATCCGCCCCGCGACGCTCGATGAGGTCGTCGGTCAGCCCAAGCTGCTCGGACCGGATGGCGTGTTGACCCGGCTGTTGGCGGCCGGGCACCTGCCGTCGCTGCTGCTGTGGGGTCCGCCGGGGTGCGGCAAGACCACCCTCGCCCGCCTGCTCGCCGAGCGCCTCGGTCTGCGCTTCGCCCCGTTCAGCGCAGTGCTCTCCGGCGTCGCCGAGCTGCGCACGCTGATCGACGAGGCCCGGGCGATGGCAGCCTTCCAGGGGACCCTGCTGTTCATCGACGAGATCCACCGCTTCAACAAGGCGCAGCAGGACGCGCTGCTGCCGCACGTCGAAGCCGGGACCGTGACCCTGATCGGCGCGACCACCGAGAATCCGAGCTTCTCGGTCAACCGCGCGCTGATCTCGCGTTGCCGGGTGTTCCAGCTCGACGGGCTTGACGAGCCGGCCCTGCGCACCCTGGTGGCGCGCGCCGCGAGCCATCCCCAGGGACTGGCCGGCCTGGCCATCGCGGATCCGGCGGTCGATCCGTTGCTGCGCCTGTGCGCCGGCGACGCGCGCCGCATGCTGATGCTGCTCGAGGCGGCCTGGGCGATCACCAAGCCTGCCGCGGTCGATGCGGCAGCGATCGCCGCGGTCGCCGCCAATCCCACCGCTGACCACGACCGCGCCGGCGACGCCCACTACGACGTCGCCAGCGCCTTCATCAAAAGCATGCGCGCCAGCGACGTGCAGGCCGCGCTCTACTACCTCGCCCGCCAGCTCGAAGCCGGCGAAGACGCGCTGTTCGTCGCCCGCCGGCTGGTGATCTTCGCCGCCGAGGACGTCGGGCTGGCCGACCCGCAGGCCCTGGTCGTGGCCACCGCCGCGCTCACCGCCACCGCCGGCATCGGCATGCCGGAAGCGATCTACCCGCTCGCACAGGCGACCATCCTGTGCGCGACCGCGCCCAAATCGAACGCGACCAAGGCGTATTTCGCCGCGGCCGAAGCGGTGCGCAGCCATCCCGGTGCGACCGTCCCGCTGTTCCTGCGCAACGCCCCGACCGAATTGATGAAGGAGATGGGCTACAAGGAAGGCTACCAGTACGACCACGACGCGCCCGAGCACTACGCCGGCCAGGCCTGCCTGCCCGACGAACTGCTCGGAGCGGTGTTCTACCAGCCCGGCCAATTCGGCTTCGAGAAGGAGATCGGCAAGCGTCTCGCCTGGTGGGACGCCCGCCGCAAACCGCGCGACTGAGCCAGTGGCGCCTGCATCGCGCTTGCCCGCCGCCAACGGGATGCGCATACTCTGTCCAGTCTCTCCACCATCGGCAGGCGCATGGATCGTCGCTCGACACGTACTCCCGGCCGCATCGGTTCCGCGCCACGGCCTCCTTCGGCCTCGCGCACCGCGGCGCGCACGTCGAC
>JACDEC010000651.1 GCA_013816645.1 Planctomycetota bacterium | reverse complement strand
GCGCTGCGAAGTCGGACCCCTGTTCGTCGGAGCCCAGCGTTCGCCGAGGTTCAGACGCACGGACGGCGGCGGATCGCCCCCGGGATCAGCGGCGGGCGAGCGGAGGATGCGCCGCGCGCTCCTCCACGTCGGCGTCGATCGCCGTGGCCAGGCGCTGCTCGCACCAGGCGTGGGCGCTCTCACGAGTTTCGAACACCCTGGTCTCGTCACGGCCGTCGAGCGGCACGGCGTGCCAGCCGAAATCGCTATGGACGATGCGGTATGCGTTTCCCACGGTCAGCTCCATTCCAAATGCCGCGGTTCCGATCCTACGTGCGGCATGGGAAGCATCGCGGTCGCCTGGTGCTCCTGCGAGCACAAGCCGGCTCGCCCATCACAGGCGTAACTACCTGCATCCGAGCCGCACGCGAAGAAGGCCGGCCATATGGATCCGACCGTTGCGCCAATCCAGGTAGGATCAGCGGTACGGATGCGCACCCAGTCCACGATCGATGAACTCCCCCTGGTCGAGGTCATCCGCGAGCACGGTGGCGGCGATGGCGACAACGTCCGCTTCGAGACCGCGCGCGGCGACGTCCACGCGCGCTACCACCCCGTAGCCGGCGGACAGGGCCGGGGCGCGGTGGTCTGGTTACCCGACGCGTCGGGCCTCGACCCGCGCTATGCCGAGCTTTCCGAGCAGTTGCGCGCCGAGGGCATCGAGTCGCTGCGCCTGGATTACCGGAGCCCGGGACGGGTCCGCGAATGCCTGCGCGATGCCCTGGTCGGTGCGCGCTGGCTGTGCCGCGAGCGCGAACTGGAGCGGCTGGTGCTGGTCGGGACCGGCTACGGGGCAGCGGTCGCGCTCTCGGCGGCCTCCCGGGTCGACGCAGTCACGGCGGTCGCCGCATTGGATCCCGGACCGGAACAGGACGAGGCGCCACCACCGGGCAACTGGTCGCTGCTGCTGATGCCAGATCTGGAACCCGCCGATGGCGAGGATCCCACCGCCTGGCTGGCCGCGCGCACGCGCGGTCCGATCACCAAGCTGGAACTCCCTGATTCCGATCAGGCCAAGGATCAGGCCTTGCACGCCTGGCTCAGCGAGGCGTTCGCCGATTAAACGCCGGACGCTGGGTGCTGGGCGCTGTGCCGCCAGCACGCAAAGCAATCAGCACCCGGCGCCCGGCAACCGGCTGAAGCCACTTCACCACTGGGCCGGGAGCCGCGATCGACGTGCAGCCGTCGATACCCTGGCGATGGCGCGCCCAGCTCGCACGCCCACGATCCCGACATGCGCGTGGCCTGCATCCTGGTGCTCGTGCTGGCCGCGTTTCCGCTGGCCGCCACCACCGTGGTCTGCCTCGGCGACAGCCTGACCGCCGGCTACGGGCTGACCGAGGACCAGGCCTACCCCGCGGTGGTCGAACGCCTGGCCCAGGCCGACGGTCGCGCCTGGCGGGTAGTCAATGCCGGGGTGTCGGGCGATACCACCGCCGGCGGCCTGCGCCGGCTGGCCTGGGCGCTCAAGGCCAAGCCGGACATCCTGCTCCTGGCGCTCGGCGCCAACGACGGCTTGCGCGGCGTGCCGGTCGCGCAGACCAAGCGCAACCTCGGCGAGATCGTCGAACGCGCGCAGGCCACCGGCGCGCGCGTGCTGGTCGCCGGCATGCAGCTGCCGACCAATTACGGCGCCGACTTCCGCGAAGCCTTCGCCGCGGTCTTCCCCGCCGTCGCCACCGCCGCCCGCGCCGAACTGCTGCCCTTCCTGCTCGCCGGGGTCGGCGGCGACGCCGCTCTCAACCAGGCGGACGGCATCCACCCCAACGCCGACGGCCAGCAACGTATCGCCGCGCTGGTCTACGCCGCGCTGAAGCCGCTGGTCGACGCCAAGGTCCCATGAGCGCACTCCCATGAACGCACTTCCATGAACGCACTGCTGATGGTCGAGGGTCTCGGCAAACGCTACCGATCCGGTGGCGAGGACCTGACCGTGCTCGACGGCGTGGGCTTCAGCCTCGCCTCCGGCGAGTCGCTGGCGGTGGTCGGTCCCTCGGGCAGCGGCAAGTCGACGCTGCTCGGCCTGATCGCCGGCTTGGATACGCCGAGCGGCGGACGGGTGGTCGTCGATGGCCAGGACCTCGCGCTGCTCAACGAGGACGCGCTCGCTGCCTTCCGCGGCCGCCGGCTCGGTTTCGTCTTCCAGAGCTACCGCCTGCTGCCCACCCTGACCGCCGAGGAGAACGTGCGCGTGCCGCTCGAACTGGCTGGGCACGACGACGCGCGCGCCACCGCGCTGGCCTGGCTCGAGCGCGTCGGCCTGTCGGCTCGCGCCGGCCACCAGCC
>JACDEC010000650.1 GCA_013816645.1 Planctomycetota bacterium | reverse complement strand
CGGGGTGGCGCATGTGCAGGGCGTTGACGCGGTTCTCGAGCACCAGGTCGCCGGATCCGAGGATCACCGGTTGGAGGCGGCCATCGAGGATGTAGGGCTCGACGCTGGCGATGATCAGGTCGATGCCCTTCTGCTCGACCAGGCGGGTGACCACGCCCATCACGCAGGCGCGCGGGTCCTGGTGGAGCTGGCATTCGTCGCGCAGCGCGCGCTTGCACGCGGCCTTGCCGGCGAGATCGGCGGCACTGAATCGGGCGGGCAGATGCTGGTCGGTGGCGGGATCCCAGGCGGCGTTGTCGATGCCGTTGGTGATGCCGCGCAGCTTGTAGGCGTGGCCCTTGATGATGCCGTCCATGCCGTAGGCGAACTCGGGCAATTGGATTTCGTCGGCGTAGCGGCGGCTGACCGTGGTCACGCGGTCGGCGAAGACGATGCCGGCCTTGAGGAAGTTGAGCTTGCCGTAGTGCTCGAGCTGCATCGGGTTGAACAACGACCAGTCGAGTCCGGTGAGCTTGATGTCGAAATGCCAGAACGAGCCCTGATAGGCGATGTTGTGGATCGAAAACACGGTGCGGGTCGCGGGCAGCGCCTGGTTGAAGCCGCGTTCGAGCAACGCCGGGATGATGCCGGTCTGCCAGTCGTGGGCGTGGATGATGTGCGGCTTCCAATCGAGCCAGCCGCACAGCGCCAGAGCCGCCTTGCAGAACACGCTGTAGCGGCGGGCGTTGTCGTCGTAGTCGTGGCTCGGGCTCGGGCCGTAGATGCCGTCGCGGTCGAACAGCTCGTTGCAGGCCAGCAGGTACACGGGCATCCCGTCGATCGCAACCGCGCCGACGCCGACATGGTGGTCGACGCCGCCGGCTTCGATGATCAGCGGCTTGTCGCTCCATTCGATGCCGCGCGCCTGGGCGGCCTTGATCGCCGAGCGGTAGCCGGGGATGACCACCCGCGCGTCGTGGCCGAGCTTGCGCAGCGCGCCGGGCAGGGCTCCGGCGACGTCGGCCAGGCCGCCGGTCTTGATCAGCGGAGCCATCTCGCTGGCGACGTGGAGCAGGCGCAGGGGCTGGTTCGGCATGGGCGGCATCGTTCAGACGGCTGCTGGGACCGCAACCATGGCCAGCGTCAGGGGCAACAGCCGCTCCACGGACACCCCAACCGATCGCGCCGGACGTTGCGCACGTGCGCCAGTGACTTCCCCAGGTCCCGGGTTAGAAGTCCCCGTCCATGTCCCCGACCGCTGCCGTCTCCGCCACGACCGTCCCCGCCAAGACGGTCTACATCGAGACCTTCGGCTGCCAGATGAACCACGCCGACACCGAGGTCGTGCTCGGCCGCCTGGCCGACAGCGGCTACCTGCGCGTCGACACCGTCGCCGAGGCCGGACTGGTGCTCTACAATACCTGCGCGGTGCGCGACCACGCCGAAGCCAAGATCCGCGGCCGCCTGGACAACCTGAAGAAGGCCAAGCGGACGCGGCCGGGGCTGCGCATCGGCGTGATGGGCTGCATGGCCCAGCGCGAGAAGGCCGACATCCTCGCCCGCCACCCCCACGTCGACCTGGTGGTCGGCACCGACCAGTTCGTGCGCATGCCGCAACTGCTCGAACAGCTCGACGCCACCGGGGCGATCGTGGCCACCGACTTCGGCGATTTCGACGAGTCGATGTGGACCGCGACGCGCAGCGCGGGCATCAACGCCTGGGTGCCGGTGATGCGCGGCTGCAACTACAACTGCACCTACTGCGTGGTGCCCTTCACCCGCGGCAAGGAGAAGAGCCGCCGACCCGAGCAGATCGAGGACGAGGTCCGCGGGCTGGTCGACGAGGGCTTCGTCCAGGTCACGCTGCTCGGCCAGACCGTCGACGCCTACGGCAAGACCCTCGGCGACGGCAGCAACCTGGCCAAGCTGCTGCGCCGGTTGCACGCCATCGACGGCCTGAAGCGGATCCGCTTCGTGACCTCGCATCCCAAGGACATCAGCGACGAACTGCTCGACACCATGGGCGAATTGCCGCGGGTGGCCAAGCACCTGCACGTGCCGGCGCAGTCGGGTTCGGACCGCATCCTGCGACTGATGGGCCGGCGCTACACCCGCGCGGACTACCTGCGCTTCGTCGAGCGAGCGCGCGCCCGGGTTCCGGGAGTCGAGTTCCTCACCGATCTGATCGTCGGCTTCCCGCGCGAGACCGAGCAGGACTTCCGCGACACCGCCTCGCTGATGGACGAGGTGCGCTTCGACGGATCCTACGTCTTCATGTATTCCCAACGCCCGGGGACGCCGGCCTCGCATCTCGACGACGACGTGCCGGTCGAGGCCAAGAAGGCGCG
>JACDEC010000139.1 GCA_013816645.1 Planctomycetota bacterium | reverse complement strand
GGTTACAGCTCATACTGCGCCCCCTCAACTGCACTAAGGTACCGCCATGTCCCGCGCCATGCATCGTCATCGCCACATCCGTCTTACGACCACCCGTCAGATCCTCGCCGAGACCCGCGTCCGCAAGGGCCCGGCCAAGATCAAGGAGCGCGCGCGCCGCGACACCAAGATCGTCGCCGCGATCAAGGCGACCAAGGGCGACGCCTACAGCCCGGCGGTGAAGAGCTGGATCACCGCGCAGCTCGACAAGCAGTGGCGCCAGGTGACCAAGGACGACATCAAGGCGCTCATCGCCTGAGGATGCCCTGAGCGGACGCCTCAGCGTCCCGGACCGATCGAAGCGAATGAGCCGGCGCCTTGCGCCGGCTCGTTTCATTGGCGAGGTACCCGACGCAGCGCCGACCAGTCGACGGCGCTGCCCGAGCGCAGCCCCTGCCACAGCTGGCGCATCTCGGCGACGGTAAGCGCGTAGCGCACCGCGTCGTCGCTGACGTGGATCTCGAGCGCCGCTCCCCGGGCGCCGTCGTCCCAGACGATCTTCAGGCTGTTGCGGTCGAGGTAATCGGCCATGCGCCGCAGGACGGCGGCGTCATCGACGGTCAAGCCATGGTCTCGACGAGCGAGGATGCGCTCGACCGCGAATCCGTTCATGCGTGCAGCATCGCCGGCGAAACACGGACGGAAGCGGTCGCCGGCTCGCTGGCCCGCTTTACTCGTGCGAGGCCTCCGCCATCATCCGCGCCTCACCACCAGGATCCCGCCATGCACATCGAAGACGTCCACGCCCGCCAGATCATCGACAGCCGCGGCAACCCGACCATCGAGGTCGATGTCGTGCTCGACGACGGCAGCCTCGGGCGCGCCGCGGTGCCCTCGGGCGCCTCGACCGGCGCCTACGAAGCCGTCGAACTGCGCGATGGCGACAAGGCCCAGTACCTGGGCAAGGGCGTGCTCAAGGCGGTCGCCAACGTCAACGAGCAGATCGGTGCCGAACTGGTCGGCATCGAAGCCAGCGAGCAGCGCCGCATCGACGCGCTCATGTGCGAGATGGATGGCACCGAGAACAAAGCCAAGCTCGGCGCCAACGCCATCCTCGGCGTCTCGCTCGCCGTCGCCAAGGCCGCCGCCGCATCCCACGGCCTGCCGCTCTACCGCTACATCGGTGGCGCCAATGCCCGCCAGCTGCCGGTGCCCATGGCAAACATCATCAACGGCGGCAAGCACGCCGACAACAAGGTCGACTTCCAGGAATTCATGGTGATGCCGGTGGGCGCCAAGTCCTGGACCGACGCGATCCGCCAAGTCTGCGAGGTCTTCCACGCGCTCAAGGGCGTGCTCAAGAAGGCCGGGCACAACACCAACGTCGGCGACGAGGGCGGCTTCGCCCCCAACCTCGACAACGAGGAGGCGCTCAAGTTCATCATGGAGGCGATCGTCAAGGCGGGCTACCAGCCGGGCCGCGACAAAGATTTCGCCATCGCCATGGACTGCGCGTCCTCCGAGCTCTTCGACGAGGGCGGCAAGAAGGGCTACAAGTTCTGGAAGTCCAACCCGGGCAAGCTGTTCACCGCCGACGAGATGGTCGACCTGTTCGCCGGCTGGGCCGCGAAGTACCCGATCATCTCGATCGAGGACCCGCTCGACCAGGACGACTGGGCCGGCTACACCAAGATGACCCAGCGCATGGGCAAGACCGTGCAGATCGTCGGCGACGACTTCTTCGTCACCAACCCCAAGCGCCTCGCCGAGGGCATCGCCAAGGGCGCGTGCAATTCTATCCTGATCAAGGTCAACCAGATCGGCACGCTCAGCGAGACGCTCGACGCCGTGCAGATGGCGCAGAAGGCCGGCTACACCGCGATCCTCAGCCACCGCTCGGGCGAGACCGAGGACACCACCATCGCCGACATCGCGGTGGCCACCAACTGCGGCCAGATCAAGACCGGATCGGCCTCGCGCACCGACCGCATCGCCAAATACAACCAGCTCATCCGCATCGAGGAGCAGCTCGGCAAGGAAGCCCAGTACCTGGGGCTCAAGTCGTTCTACAACCTGTAGCAGCTACGCTGGGGCTGTAGCAACGAGGCTCGGGCGCCCGGCCCGAGCTGTCGCAACCTCGCCGAGGGTTCTCGCCCGTCGCGCCGGCCGCCGCACACTCCGGCGTGCCTTTCCAGGTCGTCATCGCGGGAGCCGGGCCGGCCGGCGCGCTCAGCGCGTTCCTGCTCGCCGCAGCGCGCCCGGACTGGCGCATCCTGCTGATCGACGCCGAGCCGCTGCCGAAGCACCGACCGTGCGGCGAGTACCTGTCGCCGGGCGCAGTCGGAGTCCTGGCGCGGGCCGGCCTCGCATCCGCCGTGATGGCGACCGGCGCGCAGTCCCTCGCCGGGGTGGCGATCAGCGGAGCCTGCGGCGGCATGGACGTCGCATTCGCCCCGGTGCTCGGACGAGCCCCCTGCCATGCCCATGGACTCGGCATCCGTCGCGAGCGCTTCGACGCCGTGCTCCAGGACGCAGCTGCGCTGCGGGTCGCATTGCGACGCGCAACCCGCATCACCCGAGCTGCCTACCTCGACCGGCGCTGGCGGCTGACCATCGACCATGCCGGTGCACTCGAGGATCTGGAGGCGGACCTGCTGATCGGTGCCGACGGCCGCCACAGTCGGATCCGCCATTGGGCCGGCCTCGATGCCCCGTCCGGCCGCAAGCGTTTCGCCTTGGTCTGCCGAGCCACCGGGATCCGCCACGGCGATCGCGTCGCCATGCACCTCGGTCCCCTCGGCCAAGTCGGGGTCTGCCCGCTCGGCAGTGGCGAGGTCAACCTCAACCTGCTGCTCGCCCCCGCTTCAACTCCGCTGCTGCGGATGCGCCGTCCCGAAACGTTGATGCGCGCCGCGCTATCCGCGACGCCGACGCTGGCCGGATCGGCGCGCCGCGCCGTGCTCGGCCCGGTGCTGGCAACCGGATCGCTGGCGCAGTCCAGCCACGGCGTCATCGCCGATGGGCTCTGCCTGGTCGGTGACGCCGCTGGGTTCTGCGATCCCTTCAGCGGAGAAGGCCTGACCCTGGCGCTGCGCGGCGCCGAACTGCTGGCGCAGTCGTTCGCGGAGGCGTCCGGCCATCCGCCGGTGGCTCAGCTCCAGTGCTATGCCACCGCCTATGCCCGCACCATCGGACGACGGCGCCGCTTCGGTGACGCGCTCCAGCCGGTGCTCGCCCGTCGTCGGCTCAGCGACGGACTCGCCGCTGTACTCGGTCGCATCCCGCTGCTTGCCGCCTGGACTATCGCGGAAGCGTCTGGCTATCGCCGCTCCGCGCGGCCGGCGGCCTGAACATGTCGTCGAGACGGTCAGCGGCACCGGTGAAGGCGTAGATCGCCACGCCCAGGGCCACCGCGGCGGCGACGAACTTGTAGATGATCCAGCCCCAGGCCAAACCAGGCGAGCCATGGGTGGCGCGCGGATCGATGTCGCCAGCATGATCGCGCATGCGCACGATGGCATCGCAGGCGACCCCGATCTTGAGCCCGGCGAAGCAGCAGAGGAACACGCCGAGCACCAGGTGCAGCGGCAGCGGTGCGCCCAACAGCACGGCGCCGAATCCGACCACCAGCACCAGAATCAACCCGACGACGGCGCTGTTGATCAGGATACGCGTCCAGCGCCGCGGCGCCGGTACGGCGGCAACGGCCGCTTCGCCATCCATCAGCGCAGCGCCTTCGCCGCGGCGATGATGCCGTCGACGCCGATGCCGTGCTTCTTGTAGAGTTCGTCGGCGGTGTACGCGCTCTGACCGAACTCGCCCTGGACACCGAGCAGGCGCAGCTTGGGCGCGACGCCCTGCTGGACCAGCGCGGTGACCAACATCGCGCCGGCGCCTCCGACGGCCTGGTGGTCCTCGACGGTGACCAGGCGGTCGCCGCACGTGGCCAGCGCGGCGCGGTGCGCGGCGAGATCAGGATGGTTGGGCGTGGCGTTGTTGAGCAGGATCGCGCCGATGCCCTCGGCTGCGAGCTTCTCGACCGCCTTGACCGCTGACGCGACCATCGCGCCGTTGGCGCTGATCACCACCGAGGTCGCCTTGCCGGCGGTGGTGTCAGCCAGGACCATGGCCTTGCCCCAGGCGTACTGCTGACCTTCCGGGCGCAGGCTGACCGGGAAGTTCTCGCGGCCGCAGAAGAACAGCACGGTGTCGGGATGCTTGCCGGCCTTGCGCTCGTCCGCGAAGCGCTGGATGGCGAAGCCCATCGCCCACTCCGCCTCCTCGGCGGTGGCCGGGCAGTACTGCTGAACGTGCGGGATGGATCCCGACATCGCCAGGTACATCAGGCCCTGGTGCGAGGCGCCGTCGGCGGCGTCCTGGAATCCGGTGTGGGTGAAGGCGGCGATCACCGCGGACTGGCTGAGGGCGGCCATGCAGATCGGCAGCAGGCCCTTGGTCACGCCGAACTGCACGAAGGTGTCGACGACCGGGATGTAGCCCATCTTCGAATAGCCGGCGGCGGTCGAGACCATGTTGGCCTCGGCGACGCCGACCTCGATCGAGAACTGCGGGAACTTGGCGCGGAACGGCGCCACGCCGGTCGAACCCTGCAGGTCAGCGCTCACCGAGACCACGGGCAGGCCCTTGTCGGCCGCCGCGATCATCGCCTTGGGGAAGCCGGACTGGATCTTGTCCTTCTTGGGCACGGGCACCGCGCTCGACGGAGCTGCCTTGGCCTTCTCCTGCTTGGCCGCCCAGGTCGTCTCGATCTCGGTGCACCACGACTCGAAGTCGGCGTTGAGCGGCTTGCCCGCGTTGATCTCAACGACGAAGGCGCGCAGTTCATCGCCCTTGCTGAGCGGGAAGCCGTGGCCGCCGCTGGCAGACTTGATGGTCTTCTCGACGCCGAAGCCCTTGATGGTCTTCGCCCACAGCGCCACCGGCTTCTTCGGATCGGCCTTGGCTTTGGCGAAGGCGGTTTCGACCGCGGTGAAGGCGGTCTGCAGGTCGTTGCCCTGGTCGCACTTCACCACGTTCCAGCCCTGGATGGCCAGCGAGGCGAAGTACGGCTCCATCGAGAACGCGTCGGCATCGATGCGGCCTGAGAGCTTGGTGTTGTTGTCTGAGATCACGAGCACGAACGGAGCGCACAGTCCCTTGGCGGCGAGGCCCGGGATGGCGGACACGGCTTCCTTCGCTTCGCCTTCCATCATCGCGCCGTCGCTGATCACGCAGACCGTGGTGCGGTCGATGTCGGCGAGCCGGTCGGCCAACGCCAGACCCTGGGCGACCGGCACGCTCGAGCCGAGCGGTCCGTTCGAGACCATCACGCCCTCGGGGAACAGGTGCGACTCGCCGTGGCCGGTGAGCTTCGAGGATACCGAGCGGAAGGCGCGCAGGTCCTTGAGGGTCAGTCCGGCGAAGCCGTAGTTGCCCTTGAGCGCGTAGACGCCGTTCTCGGTGTGTCCCGCGTCGTTGACGAAGTTGTAGGCCTGCCGCCAGTCAGGCGCGGCGAACATCAGCCCGTGGATCGAGGACATCAGCTCGGCCAGCGCGGCAGGTCCGCCGAAGTGGCAGGCCGCGCCGCCGATGGTCGCGTCCATGTCCATGAGCGCGACGATGGTGCGGGTGGCCACGGGATCGGCCACGGTGAGCATCGAGCCGTCGGCGCGCTTGACCGTCGCGGCGAAGCGCGGCTTGGCCGAAGGGTTCCCAGCCAGAGGATTCGGGTACTGCAGCCCCTTGCGGTGGCGCTGTTCCGGGGGGACCTGACTGGCAGCGGCAAGCTCGACTCCCATGCGGGATTCCTTCACTGGATCGGGGGTCCGGGCAGCATGGACCCGAGTCCGATGGTGCAAGCGGGGACCCCCTGCCAATGACGCCCTAATTCAGCGACGGTACCGTTCATACACGCGCGCGACCAGCGCGGGATGCGACTTCCGCATGCCGCAGCCCGGCACTACAAGCCAGCCATGCGCCTCGCCCTCCTCGCCCTCCTGCTGTTCGCTCCACTGACCATCCAGGCGGCGACCACCACCGAGAGCCGATCCGGATTCGTGAACCAGAAGGTGAGCAGCCGGACCATCGCGCTCAACCAGGTCCTGCGCGTCGAATTCGTGACCCAGCCCAAACAGGTCGAAGGCGTGGACATCGCCGTGATCGTCGACCAGGCCATCGAGATCAGCCGCATGTCCGGGCACTGGCGGCCGATGGGCAAGCCGACCGTGACCACCGATGAGAAGACCAAGACCATCTCCGTCGCCTTCGCCCTGCTGCCGCGCAAGACCGGCGAACTGCCGCTGCCGCAAGTGTTGCTTGCCTGGCTCTCGGGCGACAAGCTCGCTGACTTCGGTGTGGTCACCGTGCAACCAACCCTGGCCATCGGCAGCGAGACCAAGGACCTGCCCAAGGAAGTCACCGGCGTGGCCACTCACCTCTGGGGGTCGAGCCTCGACGAGATCAAGAAGCAGTTGCCCGGCGATCGCTTCAAGGACCAGGGCGACGCGGTCGTGGTCACCACCTCGCCCGGCCTCGACCTGATCTACCGCAGCGGCTCCTTGGCCGAGGCGGTGATCACCGCCGGCGGACTGAAGCTCGGCGAGGCCCGCGACAGCTTCCTCAATCGTTGGGGCATGCCGCAACAGGAGAGCGCCGAGGAGATCCAATGGATCTTGGGCTGGACGGCGATCACCGCCAAGCCCGCCGCAGACGGCGCCGGCACGGTGATCACCTTGCGGCGCGAGGACATCAAGGCCTCGCTCGACGACGCCAAGGTCAAGAGCCGGGTGTTCGGCCTGCTCGACGCCGAGGACACCCCCGATCAGGCGGCCAAGCGCCGCAAGCAGGAGATCGAGCGCGAAGCCGAGCGGGCGGTTCCCGGGCGCTGATCGCACCCGGTCGGCGGGACCGCGCGCTGACGTTCAGCCCCGCGCTGCCAGCCATTGCACGACGGCACCGCCCGGGAGAAACAGTCCATGGTCCTACGGCGCGAGGCGACGGTGCTCGCCGATCACTATCAGTTCCACCTCCGCGACGAGGGCACGGTCTACGTCTTCCCCGAGAAGTGGCCGGACGAGGCGCTCGCCGATCGCTACCTGCTCGCCACCGGCTGCGTGGCGATCGCCACCGCCAAGAACTACTTCGTGCCGGTGACCATCGAGATCAGCGAGCACGAACCCAACATCGTCCAGTCGGATTGGGACCACATCGTCGAATGCTCGGTCGAGTTCGCGACCGGTCGGGTGGTGCTCGCGGGTGGCCCGCAGACCGGGCGCGACGCCCAGATGATCACGCTGAACACCGCGGGCTGGTGGCGCCTGCTCGCGCTCTCGGGCAACCTCGACCGCAACGACCCCGACACCACCGACGATTACTACAAGATCGTGTTCTGGCGGCGACCCGCGGCCGAGCCGCTGCTGCGCAAGCGCTACCGCGCGGCGGCCGAGCCGGAAAGCGTGTAGCTCTGAGCCACGCCTGAGCCACGCCTGAGCCA
>JACDEC010000649.1 GCA_013816645.1 Planctomycetota bacterium | reverse complement strand
CTAAATTCGGTTCTGCATCGCTTCAAGCGCTCGGAGTTTGGCGACGTCCTGAGTCGAGGCCGCACCTCCGGCGACAACATGACGAATATGGCTCTGCTAGCGAATTTTGGCCCAGTTGTGCTGACGGATTTTGGCCCACCTCCCGTCCCTCAACCTAGGGTCGCCTCGGCTTTGCCGGGGGGCTCAGAGTGGATTGGAACGCCAGGGTGGAATTATTCGAGCAGCTTCGTCGGGAGCACGAGTTTGGTGTTGGGACGATCGCGGGTGTAGCCGCCAAGTTCGGGGTGCACCGGCGGATGGTGCGCCAGGCGATCGCTGGTGCACTGCCGCCGCCGCACGTCTACCCACGACGGGTCAAGCCGAAGCTGGACGCCGTCATGGCCTTCATCGACACGGTGCTGGACGAGGATCGACGCGCCCCGCGCAAGCAGCGGCATACGGCGCGGCGCATCTATCGACGGATTTTGAAGGAGTTTCCGGGCGCCTCGGTCGCGGAATCGACGGTGCGCAACCACGTGCGCGAGCGCAAGCGTCAGATGGGGCTGGTGCTGCGCGAGACGTTCGTGCCGCAGAGCTACACCTGGGGCCAGGAGGCCCAGGTGGACTGGTATGAGGCCTGGGCCGATCTCGGCGGCGAGCGGACCCGGCTGCAGGTGTTCGCGATGCGCTCGATGGCGAGTGGGGCGGCGTTCCACCGGGCCTACCTGCATGCGACGCAGCAGGCGTTCCTGGAGGCGCACGAGCTGGCGTTCGACTACTTCGGCGGCGTGTTCCGGCTGCTGCGCTACGACAACCTGGCGAGTGCGGTACGCAAGATCCTGCGCGGTCATCGTCGCGAGGAGACCGTGCGGTTCGTGGCGTTCCGCTCGCATTGGCGGTTCGCGGCCGAGTTCTGCACGCCTGGCGAGGGGCATGAGAAAGGGGGCGTGGAGGGCGAGGGCGGCTACTTCCGGCGCAACCACCTGGTGCCGGTGCCCTGCGTTGCCGATCTCGATGCGGTGAACGCCCTCCTGCTCGCGGGTTGCCGGGAGGACGAGGCGCGTATCCTGGACGGGCGCACGGAGCGGGTCGGCGCTGCAATGACTATCGAGCGCAACCACCTGCTGCCCCGCGCGGCCGAGGGGTTCGATCTGGCCGAGATCGTGTTTCCCCTGGTGGACAAGCGGGGGTGCGTCGCAATCAAGACCAATCTCTACTCGGCGCCTGCCAAGGCGGGCACCCGGGTGGAGGCGCGCGTCTACCCCTCGCACGTCGAGGTCTGGCACGCGGGCCGCAGGGTAGCCCGGCACGAGCGCTGCCACAGCCGGCGTCAGCAGGTGCTGGACCTGGAGCATTACCTCGACGTGCTGGGCCACAAGCCTGGTGCGTTCGCCGGATCCAAGCCGCTGGACCAGTGGCGCCAGGCTGGTCGCTGGCCCGCCTGCTACGACGAGCTCTGGGACCGGCTGCAGGCCCGGCACGGCAAGCAGAACGGCACCCGCGCCATGGTGGCGGTGGTGGCGCTGGGCCGGGAGTTCGGCCATGACCGGCTGCGTGCGGCGATTGCCACGGCGGTGTCGCTGGGGGCGTGCGACGTGGCCGCGGTGCGCTACCTGCTGACCGAGGCGGGGCTACACAAAGCCCGGCCGGAGCCGGTCGATGTCGGTGCGCTGGCCCGCTACGACCGGCCGATGCCGACGGTGGCCGACTACGACGTGCTGCTCCAGTCCAGCCCCTGCGCGGGCACGGCGTGATGAGCGACCTGCAGGACCAGGCCATCCGGCAGCACTGCAAGGTGCTGCGCATGCCGACGATCGGCGGCCAGTTCGACCAACTGGCGGAGGCGGCCATTCGGGAAGGGCAGTCCCACGTCGGCTATCTCGAGGCGCTGCTGGCGGCCGAGATGGAGGAGCGCGAGGGCCGGGCGATCGCACGCCTGCTGCATGAGGCGCGGCTGCCGCGGATGAAGACGCTCGATGCGTTCGAGTTCGACCGCTCCGGCGTCTCGGCCGCCCAGCTGCGCACGCTGGCCGAGGGCGACTACGTGGCCCGCGCGGAACCGATCCTGCTGATCGGCGAGGCTGGCACGGGAAAGACCCACCTCGCGACGGGATTGTGCGTGGCCGCCTGCCGCCAGCGGCGCCGGGTGCGGTTCACGACCGCGACGGCGCTGATCAACGAACTGGCCGAGGCGGCGCACGCCAACCAGCTCAGCCGCGCGCTCGGCCGGTGGGAGCGGCTCGACCTGATCTGCATCGACGAGCTGGGCTACGTGCCTCTCGCCGAAACCGCGTGCGAGTTGATGTTCCAGGTGATCGCCGACCGGGCGGAGAAGGCGGCGGTGATCGTGACCACC
>JACDEC010000648.1:891-2335 GCA_013816645.1 Planctomycetota bacterium | reverse complement strand
GGTCCAGCAGCCGCTGCGCCCCGAGCACAACGGCTGTTTCGCATTCCAGCTCACGCCGGCCCAGCTGGCGGGCAAGACCCTGGTGATCGCGCTCGAAGTCGATGGGCGCTTCCCCGAGGCTGGTCGCGACAAGCCCCGGCCCTCGGGCGTGACCGGGACCCTCCTCCTGCAGGCATGGCCGCAGCCGCTTTCGGTCACCCCGCTCAGCGACTGGTCGATCGCCAGCGACCTCGGCCAACTGACGCCCGCCGCGGTCGGCACGACCGTCACCTGCTCCTACCTCGAGACGCGCTTCACCTTGCCCAAGGCCTGGCCGAGCAAACGCCTGGTGCTGCGCGCCCCGGTGGCCATGGGCATCTTGTTCATCAACAACCAGTTCATCGCCGCGCCTCCGGCGATGACCGAGCTGGACATCAGCGGGCTGGTCGTCGCCACGGGCGAGAACCTGCTGCGCTGGGTGCCGATCAAGAATTACCACCACCAGCACCAGCCCTACCAGGGACCGGTGCATGGGCTCGAGCTGTTGTGGATGCCTTGAAGAGTGCGACGTGCGGCGTGCGGAGCGACGGAAGCCCGTCAGTAATAGTAATGATCGTCGCGGCGAACGACCCGGCGGCGCAGGCGGCGAGCGGGGCGCTGGCCGCTGAGTTCGCCGATGACCCAGGCGGCGATGCCCAGGCACAGCACCAGGGCGATGAGCAGGAAGACGACGTTGCCGCCGCCGGTGCCGTTGCTGACCGACCAGCTGCGATGGTCCTGCATCGACTCTTCGGTCCACACGTAGGCGCCGGGTTCGAAGTCGAGGCTACGCACGGCGCGCTCGCCTTCCTCGGCGACGATCGTCGGCGCCAGCAGGGCGAACGCAGGGACCACGAGGATGAGGCGTCGTCCGGTCATGGCAGCAGAGCGATGCTAGCGTTGCATCGGACGGCGGCAACCCGCCGGGGCCGCCGGAGCGACCACCCTTACTGAGCCGCGCTGCGCTGGGCGGAGAGGTGCGCGCCGACTTCGTCCACCGGCGCGACCCACACATCGCCACGCCCGCGCAGCCAGCGGCAGAAGACGTCGAGTTCGCGCGCGACCACAGCCTGTCCCCCTTCGTCATTGACGTCGTGCCCGGCGAAAACCAGCCATTGGCCGGCGTTCACCGCCTGCTCGGCGAGCGCGATATAGGCGGCCCGGTCGATGCGATCGGCATCGACGCCGGCGACCTGCGCCAAGTCGACGAATCGCGGGTCGTTGGGGTATTCGTCGCGGAAGCCACGGCCGACGCGGAAGCGCTCGGCGATGAGCGGTACGTAGCTGCGCGTGGCGACGCCGCGGCCGACGAACTTCTGGCCGCAGCAATACGCGAAGCTGGTGGGCGGCTTGGCGAAGAACGCGGTGATGTCGGCGCTGGCCGCGTCGATGTCGGCGGCGATACGCTCGATGGTGAGGTTCTCGA
>JACDEC010000648.1:0-881 GCA_013816645.1 Planctomycetota bacterium | reverse complement strand
GCGCGGCGCCGCGCGACCACGGGAAGTTGCCGCTGCAGGGATGGCTGGTCGTGTGGTTGGCGATCTCGTGCCCGGCGGCGGCGACGGCGCGCCACGCTCGTTCCTCTTGGCGCACCGCCGACATCAGCACGAAGAACGTGCCGCGGTAGCCGTGCTCGGCGAGCAGTGGCGCGCCGCGCAGGGCGGCCGAAGGCCGGGCGTCGTCGAAGCTGAAGCTGATCGCGGCGCGCGCGCCGTCGGGCCAGCGGAACGGTTCGCTCATCGGGACTCCAGTGGGCTGACGCTGGCGTACGCGAGCCTGCCGTCAAACCTGCCTACGCACGACGTGGAGGTCATTTCCGACCGGCGACGACCAGGATTTCGCCGCCCGCGGCATCACGCAGGCGCAGCAGCCGGCCATCGGCGTCGGCCTCGGCCTGCCAACGTTCGCCGGCCACCGTCAGCTCGCCGGGGCTCCAGCGGGCGACCAGCGGTTCGAGCCCGCGCGCACCGTAGAAGTCGATGAGCCGGACCTCGGCGTTGGCGTCGGCGCGCCAGCCCAGCGCCAGCAACACCGGGACGAGGTGCAGGTCCCAGCCGCGCGCGCCGAGGATCGCCCGGGCCTTGATCGTGTGATCATCGCCCACCACCATCTCGCGCATGACCTTATAGCCCGCGGGATCCTTGGTCGGCTTGATGCCGCTGAGTCCGTCGCGCAGGTCCCAGGCGATGATCGCGAGATGGCCGTCGACCTGGAGATACGGCGAGTCGTGGAGCACGCTGCCGCCGAGCGCCTCGGGCGTCGGCGGGGTGTAGACCAGTTCGAGTTGGCGGGCCTCGCCACCGACAGCGGGCGGATGCAGACGCACCCAGAAGCGGGCGCCGCGCACAGTCCCATGCAG
>JACDEC010000647.1 GCA_013816645.1 Planctomycetota bacterium | reverse complement strand
GCGGTCGATGGTCACGCTGCCAGGGAGGTCGGCAGTGCCGAACAGGGTGCCGAAGAGCCCGCGTTCGAAGACCTCGCGGTGCGACTTGGGCAGCACCATCAGATCGCCGATCGTGCCGTCGAGCCCGTTGAGGTAGTAGAACACGTGGACCATGACGTGCGTGCGGTTGACCTGCGGGGTCTGCTCGTAGTCGTGGTGCCAATGGACGCCATGGCTGCCGGCGTCGTGGCGCGCGGTGTGCAGATGGTGGAAGGCGAAACCCGAGCCCATGAGCTGTTCGAGGCGCGCCATCAGCGGCGGATGGCTGATGAGCATGCCGTGCTCGGGGAGTTCGAGCTGCAGGCGCGGCTTGTCGGCACCCGGCGCCGGTCGTGGCGTGGCCGCGTAGGGGTCGTGGAGCGGACCGCCGCCAACCCAGGTATCGACCTCGCGCTTGAGCTGCTCGTTGAGCTCGGGTTCGATGAATCCCTCGAGCACGAGGTAGCCCTGCTCCTTGAACTGGGCCAGCTGGTCGGCGTCGAGCGCGACGGGGGCGGGACTGGTGGCGACGGACATCCCGTACTCCTGTGGTTCGGCCTGGGTTTCGGCCGGTTTGTCACATCTGGTCGGATGTGACCTGCTGATCGATGACGGTACCCCTGATTTTACCGGGTACATGCCCGGCATGGTTTTTGGGATACAGGATCTGGTCGAATAGCTTAGGTTGGGGCGATGACCCGAGCCGAACGACCCGGCGAGCGCATCGCTCCGGCGCCGACTGTACCCCCGCGCTTCCTGGCCAACCATTCGGCCTACCGCAGCTTCGGCGCGCAACGCAGCGGGCGCCTGGGCGTCGGCTTCATTCTCAAGCCGGGGCGCACGATCGACGCGCTGGACATGCACCCCGAGCATTATTCGGCGGTCTACTGCCTGCGCGGCTCGGGCACCTACACGGACAGCCAGGGCAACGCCTGGCCGCTGCGGCCGGGATCGCTCTTCCACCGCTTCACCGACGGCACCCATTCATCGACCTTCGATCCGGGATGCGACTGGGCGGAGAACTGGATCGCGTTGCCCGCGGGCCTCGCGGAAGCGCTGTTCCGGGAAGGGCTCATCGACCGGCGGCGGCCGGTGATCTACCCCGGCATCGACCTCGGTGTGCTCGGCGAGCTCGCCGACCTCGTCGACGTGCTCGATGAGGCGCCGGAGAGCGAGCTGCCGCGCCACGCCATGCGCACGATCGATCTGCTGGTCAACCTCTGCCACCGCGACCTCGGCCGCGAGGAACCCGACCCGCACCGCGCGCTGGTCGACCGCGCCTGCCGCCGGCTCGCCGAGGATCCGCGCCTCGAGCTCGATCGCCTGTCGCGCGAACTCGGGCTGAGCTACGAGCGCTTCCGCAAGGTGTTCCGCGAGCACATGCGCGTGTCGCCCGGCGAATACCGTATCCGCCGGCGCATCGACCGCGCGCGCACCCTGCTGCAGACCAGCGCCGATCCGATCAAGACCGTCGCCGAGATCCTCGGCTACCCGAACCCGTACGCGTTCTCGTCGCAGTTCAAACAGCTGGTCGGGGAATCGCCGGAGGCGTATAGGAGGAGGCATTGACAGACGCTCGCTGTCGGCTGCGCCTCCTGGCTCGCTGGGTGGGGGGATGGTCTCCCCCCACCAACGCGCCTGCGGCGCTGCCCCCCAGCTCTCGCTCGCTGTCGGCTGCGCCTCCTGGCTCGCTTCGAGCGCTCCCTAGCGCTTCACTCTAGGGCCGCTGCGCGGTCATCACCAGGAACTGCGGAATCTCCTTCGCTGCGCGGTCCTCGGCCTGGTAGCGCGCGCCCTTGGTGCCGCGGCGGTGGCTGCACAGCTCCTCCATCGCGACGATGCCCAGGCCGGCGGCGCCGCAGGCGTTGACGTAGGTCGAGAGCGGACGGTGGAAGCTGGTGGTGCGCGATGGATCGGCGGGCATGCCGGGGTGGATCTTGATCGGCAGCGACGCCGGCGACAGGTAGGCGTCGACGCGGCGGTACTGGATGCCCCACTGCTCGTCCCAGCCCCAGGCCGTGCGCTTGGGGATACGGAAGCAGGGATGGGTGAGCACGATGACGCAGCGGCCGCCCGGACGCAGGACCTTGGCAATCCCGGCGAGCACGCCTTCGATGGGATCGAGATCCTGCAAGGCCATGACCAGGGACGCCGCGTCGAACGTCTGGTTGCCGAGCAGCGCTGGCAGCGCGCGCGCATCGCCGACCAGGTGCTGCTCGAGCGGGCCAGCGCGACGACGCGCGGCTTCGACCAGCGCGGGACTGGCGTCGACGCCGAGGGTGGCTATCTGCCGGGCGGCGAGCGCGCGACCGAGCAC
>JACDEC010000646.1 GCA_013816645.1 Planctomycetota bacterium | reverse complement strand
CAGCGAGGCACGGACGCGCAGCGGACGTCGCCGGCGCACGACGGCGCGCAGCGCCGCAGCCGCCAGGCTGACCGAGCGCAGCGAGGGTCGGGCGACGGCGCAAGCCGCAGCTAGTTACGCAAAGCGTCAACCGGATTCATCTGCGCGGCCAGCCAGGCGGGGTAGATCCCGAACACCACGCCGACCCCCATCGAGGTCCCGGTGGCCAGCAGCATGATCCAGCCGCTGAAGGCAACCGGGAAAGCGAAGCCGAGCTGCACCAGCAGCCCGCCGCCGATGCCCAGGGCCAGGCCGATCAGGCCGCCGAACGACGAGATCAGCAGGGATTCGGCGAGGAATTGGCGCAGGATGTCGCGGCGGCTGGCGCCGATCGCGCGGCGGATGCCGATCTCGCGGGTGCGCTCGGTGACCGTGGCGAGCATGATGTTCATGATGCCGATGCCGCCGACGACCAGCGAGATCGCGGCGATCACCACGATGATGACGTTGAAGACCTCCTTGGTGCGCTGCGCCTGCTTGAGCGATTCGAGCGGCACGGCGACCACGAAGTCCTCGGCGCCGTCGTGGAGGTCGGCGACGATGCGACGGATCTCCTGGCTCTGCGTCAGCAGGCGGGCGTCGCTGTCCATGCGCAGCGAGATCGCGTCGAGCGGGCTCTCGCGCAGCGCCTTGCGGAAGTAGGCGCGCAGGCTGGCGTAGGGCAGGTAGACGTCGCGGTTGCGGTCGGTGATCGCGGCGTCGGCGATGTCGCTCTCGCCGAACTGCTTGCCGCCCATGACGCCGACCACGGTGAACGGTTCGTCGCCGACCACGATGGTCGCGCCGATCGCGTCGGCGGCGCCCAGGCCGAGGCCCTCGGCGACCGCGCCGCCGAGCACGCACACCCGTGCGCGGCGCTGGTCGTCGCGCTGGTCGAGGAAGCGGCCGCTGCCGACGTGGAAGTTGACGACCTGCTGGAAGTCGCCGTGCACGCCGAGGGTGTTGGCACGGTCGTAGACCTTGTCGCCGCGCCGGATCTCGGCCTTGATGCCCTTCCACGCGGTGGCGGCGGCGATGCCCGGGACGTGCTCGCGCACCGCGGCGAGGTCGTCGGTGGTCAAGCCGGCGGGATTGACCCGGCGTTCGCGCAGCAGGCGCGCGCCCTCGAGATCGACGCTGCGCACCTGGACGTTGTTGAGGCCGATCTGGCGGATCTGCTCGAGCTGACGACGTTTGCCGCCCTCGGTGATCGCGGTCATGGCGATCACCGCGGCGACCCCGAAGACGATGCCGAGCATGGTGAGGAAACTGCGCAGCTTGTGGGCGAGGATGCCTTCGCTGAGCGCGATGCGTAGAAGATCGCGCCATCCGATCCCACTGGGGCCGGGGGCCGGGCTCTCGGCGAATGCTCGGCGCGGTGCGCCTGCGCTGTCGCCTGTCGCCTGGGCGGCGTCGGGGCCCTGCCCGCCGCCATCGAGGGGCCGGGGGTCGGACGCATGCGTGCTTCCCCCGGCGTCAGGTGGATGCGGAACCTGCCACTGCCCCCCAACGCCTGTCCCCTGTCCCGCTGTCTCCTCTCCCGCCGACCCCCGACCCCCGACCCCCGACCCCTGGCCCACCTCGTCGCTAACGATGGATCCATCCACGATGCGCACGACCCGGTGGGCCTGACTCGCGATGGTCGGATCGTGGGTGACCAGCACCACCGTGCTGCCTTGGGCGTGCAGGTCGCGCAGCACGCTCATGATCTCGGCGCCGGTCTTGGAGTCGAGATTGCCGGTCGGTTCGTCGGCGAGGATGATCTGCGGCCCGCAGGCCAGGCCGCGGGCGATGGCGACGCGCTGCATCTGGCCGCCGGACAGCTCGCGCGGGGTGTGGTCGAGGCGGTGCTCGAGCCCGAGCCGGGTGGCGAGGCGCACGCCGGTCTCGCGTCGCTGCGCCGGCGGCTCGCCCGCGTAGACCAGGCCGAGCGCGATGTTGTCGACGACGTCGATCTCGGCGAGCAGGTTGTACTGCTGGAACACGTAGCCGATGCGCCGGTTGCGGATGCGCGACAGGGCGAGGTCGTCGAGGTGGGCGATCTCCTCGCCGCACAGCCGGTAGCTGCCGCCGTCGGGCTGGTCGAGGCAGCCGAGCAGGTACATCAGGGTGGTCTTGCCGCTGCCCGACGGGCCGACGATGGCGACGAACTCGCCAGCGCGGATGGTCAGGTCGATGCCGCGCAGCGCCTGCACGACGTTGCCGCCGCCCATGTCGTAGGTGCGGGCGACGCCCGAAAGCTGGATCACGGGTGGCTGGGTCATGGCGACTGCGCGCTGCGAGCCAGGGGGCGGAGCCGACAGCGAGCAAGTGCTAGGG
>JACDEC010000138.1 GCA_013816645.1 Planctomycetota bacterium | reverse complement strand
GCTCCGGTGACACCCGAGGGAGATCCATGACCTCGGCGTCGTGTCCACGCTGCAACGCCCCCCACGATGGTCTGGTCGACAAGTTGGGTTGGGCGACCTGCCGCCAGTGCGTGTACTGCTGGCAGATGAACCCGACGGCCAAGCCGCCAGTCGTCGTCAGGTCGCCGCCGTCTGCGCCAAAACCTGCGGCCCAGGCGAGCCTCTCGCCTCCGCCTGCGGCAGCCGTGCCCGCACCGCAACGGCCGATCGGTGGAAGCGGGGAGTACGCCCCCGACGAGGGTTTCGGCGCTCAGCCGCAAACCCAACCGCTGGCGGCTCGGGACCGTGCGTCGTCGACCTCCGGCCGCGGACCCGCGATCAAGCCGGTGGCGACGCCGGGACCGAAGCATCCGCCAAAACCCGATCGGGAACCCGAACCCGAGGCCGTCGATTCCGAACTGTTCGATCGCATGGAGCACCAAGCCCAGGCGCGCCGCAGCAACATGCAGACCATGGTCGAAGGCGAGGTGCCCGCCGTGGCCGCAGCCGCCGCTGCCGCAGCCGCCGCTGCCGCAGGATCGATGACCCAGGCACCCTGCCCGGTCTGCGGCAACCGCTTCGTGTTGGTGGGAAATCCGCCTGCGGCGTACCAGACCTGCCCGCAATGCAGCACCACCTTCAACCATGTCAACGGTCGCCTCGCGATCGTCGAGAACGATCCGTCGCAGAACAGCGACCTGCTCATCGGACGCACCATCCGCGGTTGCACGATCGACAAGAAGATCGGCGAGGGCGGGATGGGCGCGGTCTATCACGCCAAGCAGCTCAGCCTCGACCGCAGCGTCGCGATCAAGGTCATGCCGGCCGAACTCGCCCGGAACAAGAATTTCATCCAGCGCTTCGAGCGCGAGGCCAAGAGCCTCGCCCGCATCAACCATCCCAACATCCTGCACATCTACGATTTCGGCGAAGAGTCCGCGATCGGCATCTACTTCATGATCATCGAGTTCGTCGACGGCAAGGACCTCGGCGAAGTCCTGCGCGAACGCCAGGTGATCAGCCAGCAGGAGACGCTCGACCTGGTGCGCCAGGCGCTGCTCGGCCTCGAGACCGCGGGTGAGAAGGACGTCATCCATCGCGACATCAAGCCGGACAACCTGATGATCTCGAAGGAAGGGATCTGCAAGGTCTCCGACTTCGGCTTGGCCAAGGGCTACGGATCGCTCGATGAGGTCACCTCGGCCGGTGTGCGGGTCGGCACGCCGGCGTTCATGAGCCCCGAGCAGTGCGACGGCGGCGACGTCGATTGCCGCAGCGACGTCTACAGCCTGGGTTGCACCGCATTCCTCGCCCTCACCGGCTACCTGCCGTTCTCGGGCGATTCGCCGTTTAGCATCATGTTGAAGCACAAGACCGAGCCGGCGCCGTCGTTGCGCACCTTCCGTCCCGACCTCGAGCCCGACGTCGATGCATTGGTGCTGCGCATGCTCGCCAAGCGTCCGGACGAGCGCTGCACCGTGCTGCGCGATCTCATCGACGAGGTCGAGCGCCTGCAGGTCGTGCTTGCCGGTGGTCAGCCGCTGCCGCGCAAGTCGACCGGCGAGCGGCCGCGGTCGCTCAACGATTCCGGCGCGGTCATGCTGCTCCCCGACGGCCCGGTGTCGCAAGGGCACGCTGGATCGCACGACACCTTCCCGTCCGCGGTCATTCCCGACATGCCGGTCAGGCCATCGTCGCCGTCGCCCGCTCCCCAGCGTTCCGATCAGCCGCGCTCCCCGATCCGCCCGATGGCCCCGGCGCGCACGCCGGCTCCGGCTCCCGTCGCTCAGCCCGAGCCGCCGATGTCGCTGCAGCTGGTGCCCGAGCCGTCGTTGCCGTCGCGCGCGACCCCGCCTCCGCAGTCCACCCAGTCGAGCGCCTCGATCCTGGTCGCCAAGGGCGATGAGGCGGCTTCGAGCGGCAAGCCGAGCGAGGCCATCCGCGCCTACCAGGAGGCGATGCGCAAGAAGGGGGTCAATCGCGACATCCAAGGCAAGATCGCCGACGCCAAGCGCCAGCAGCGCACCCTCGACCTCGACCAGGTCGAGCAGCGCGGAGACGAGCTCGCGGCCACCGGCCGCCTCGAGGATGCGGTCGACGAGTGGTTGCGCGCGTCGCAGATGAGCTCGCAGGTCGGTCGGCGCGAGAAGTTGCTCGCGAAGATCGACCGGGTCCAGCGGCGTTCCCGTCGTCGCACTGCCCTGCGCCGACTCACCGGAGCCTTGCTGCTGCTGGGACTGGCGGCGGTGAATCTCTACCTGTGGCCACCGATGATGCACCAGCGCGAAGCGCAGGCGCGGCTCGAACGGATCCTCGCCATCGAGCAGCCCAAGCATCGCGCCGCCGAGCTCGAGCGCTTCATCGCCGACGTGCATCCCCATCCCTGGTTCTCGACCATCTTCCGCCACGAGTACCGCTTGCCCGCGGTGGATGTGGCGAGCAAGGAACTCGACAAGCTCTCCGCCGAGCCGGCGGTCGACGACAGCGCCCAGCGCCAGGCCGGGCGCGATGCGGCAGAAATAGCGCGTATCGAGCAACTGGCCGGCGACGCCAAGGTCCCGTGGCAGCAGGTGCTGGAGCAGGCATCGCGCGTCGCTGCGACGATGGGCGACGCTCAGCGGCGCAAGCAGATCGAAGCAGTCGCGGCTCAGGCCAAGGAGCAGATCCAACAGATGTCCGCTTCAGCGACGGTGATCACCCAGACCCAGGCGCGCGGCGAGCACGCCGCAGCCCTGGCGTTGGTCGCGGAATTCCAGCGGCGCTATCCGCGCAGCGGCGGGGTCGGTGCGGTCCTGCCGCTCGCTGGTCACCTGGTCGTCGAAGTCGAAGGTCATGACGGAGCGATCGACGGTCTGCGCGTGCTGGTCGACAGCATCCAACTCGTCGGCGACGCGACCGCCTTCTGCCGCAGCCGCGACAAACCGACCGTTGTCGAAGCCATGGCCCCCGGATTCCTCAGCGAGAGCCGCACGCTCCCTGCGGATGCCGTGGATGCGGCCAAGCCGGTGGTGATCACGCTCAAGCCGGCCGTGGTCTGGACCCACAAGCTGCCGTTCGCCGCTCCGTGGTGGAGCCTCACCCGCTTCGGCCAGGACGCCTTCCTGGTCACCGGCCCCCGCCTGGTGCAGGGATTCACCATGCGCAACGAGGCGCTGCAGAGCGTTCCGCGCAGCGGTGTGCCGGTCCCACCGGCGACCCCGGATCCGGTGTGGACGCTGGTCGAGGATCGCGGGCAGAACCGGTTGATCGCCGCCAGCAGCGACGGCATCGTCGCCGCGCTCGCCTGGGAACCGGGAAAGGGCCCGGTCTTCCAGGATCTGCTGCGCAAAGGCAACGTCGCCATCCTCGGCTGGCTCGAACGCGAACTGGTGCTGCAGCCGGGCAAGCGCGTGCAGGTGATCCTCGAGTACCGCGACGGGGTGTGCGATGCGGTGTGCGTCTCCGGCGCCGACGAACTCTGGCGGGTCAAGGGCACCAAGATCAGCCAGCTCCCGTACCTCGATGCGCAGCAGGATCGCTTGGTCGTGGTCGATGATGGCGAGGTCCGCGTGCTCGAAGAGGACGGCGGCGCGGTCGGCAGCCATGCGTTCTCGGCGAAGCGCCGCGGACCGGTGCTGCCGCTCGCCGGCGGCAGGGTGCTGGCGGTGAATACCGTCGATGGGATCGAACTCCTGCGCCTGGGCGGACAGCCTGATTTCCTGGTGGCGATGACCCCGGATCTTAGCCGGATCGGCCCTGCTGCCACGGCGGCCAGCGGCGAAGAACTGCTGGTCGCGCGGCTCGACGGCTCGGTGATCCTGCTTCGTGTCGAGGGCGAGTCGGTCAAGCAGGTCTGGTCGGCGCGTCTGCCCACCGGACGCAAGCCCGGGGCGATCGTCGGGATCAGCGGCAGCTACGCGCTGGTCAGCGACGATGCGAACGCGATCCACCTGTTCGGTCGCGCCGATGGCGTGCTGATCCGCCGCTACGATGTTCCCCGCGCGCTCGCCACCGCGCCGTTGGTCATGCCGCAACGCCTGGTGGTCATCGACCAGAGCGGCGAGTTGAGCGTGCACTTCCTGCCAGAATAGGCACTCGGCGTGCGGCGTGCGGCGTGCGGCGTGCGGCGTACGGCGTGCGGCGTGCGGCGTTCCGAGCGGCCCGCGCCTGAGCCCCGCCGATCACTTCAGTTCAAGCATCCGCGCGAATTTGCTGTGCGCCTGCGGAGCGTGCGCGATCCCCCAGGCGTCGAGCTGAGCACGCCACCATGCGGCGCTTGCCGTAGGATCGGGAGTCTCGACTTCGAGTTCGTAGTCGACGCGCGCGCCGAAGTCGGTGCGGTCGAGGGCCACCAGGTCGCTCCCGCGATGGAACTCGGCGCGCTGATTGGCGAAGCCGCCGGTAGGCAGCAGGGGATCCTGGGCGACGACGGCGGCGATCGGCGCGGGCAGGGGGAGCATGCGCGGGTGCAGGGCAATGCCGCCTTCGACCAGATCCCAGAGGTCGGCGTCGATACGGGTTTCCCATTCGTCGTGCTGGTGCAGTCCGGTGGCGGCGTCATTGCCGGGGGCCGGTCGCTTGCAGGTCAACACCAGGTCGCCGTTCTCCCAGCGCAGCCGGATGTTCATGCGCTCGCGGCGCAGGCGCAGGTCGGCGGTGTCGAAGAAACGGTTGCGCTGGACCAGGTCGCGCGACTCGCCCAGCGAGGCGCGCAGGTGGCCGCCCAGACGGGCGTGGCCGTCCTGGTCGAGGCGCCACTTCAACTCGACCTCGAGGTTGCGTTCCATGGTCGTCGGTATGCTCGCGCAGGGGCGGCCCAGACAAGCGGGCTCACGGACTCTTTGATTCGTGGGACGGTGTCCCCCGGGCCCCGCAGGGTGCTTTTTCAGCACCCTACGTGCCCATCCGGCGGCCATTCCCTTGATCGGCTCAGGCGCTAGCGTCCCAGCCATGCCAATGCCAACGATGGAGAGCGCGTGAGCCATCCCTTCGACTTCCTCGAGCCCCTCGTGCAACTCGAGCGCCAGATCGCCGATCTCGAGCGGCTCGGCGAGAGCAAGGGCATCGATGTCGCCTCGGAGGTCACCTCGCTCAAGGCCAAGCACGAGATCGAGACGCGGCGGATCTTCGCCGCGCTGACGCCGTGGCAGCGCGTGCTGCTGTCGCGCCACCAGCAGCGTCCGCAGGCTTCGGACTACATCGATCACATGGTCGAGGATTTCGTACCGCTCGCCGGCGACCGCGCCTTCGGCGACGACGAGGCGATCATCACCGGCCTGGGTCGCATCGGCGGCATCGGTTGCCTTGTGGTCGGCCAGCAGAAGGGCAAGGACGTCCACGAGCGTCGGCGTTGCAACTTCGGCATGCCCCACCCCGAAGGCTACCGCAAGGCGATGCTCAAGATGCGCATGGCCGAGCGCTTCGGCCTACCCGTGGTGTGCATGATCAACACCCCGGGCGCCTTCCCCGGCGTCGAGGCCGAGGAGCGCGGGCAGAGCATCGCCATTGCCGAGAACATCCGCGACATGGCGATGCTGCGCACGCCGATCGTCGTCGTGGTGATCGGCGAAGGCGGATCAGGAGGCGCGCTCGGCATCGGCATCGGCGACCGCATGCTGCTCCTCGAAAACAGCTATTTCTCGGTCATCAGCCCCGAAGGCTGCGCCGCGATCCTGTGGAAGGACGGCAACAAGAAGGACCTCGCGGCCGAGCGCCTCGCGCTCACCGGCGAGCCGCTGAAGAAGTTCGGCATCGTCGACGAGATCGTGCGCGAGCCCGCCGGCGGCGCCCACAGCCGGCCCGAAGAGATGGCCGCGACCCTCTCCGCCGCGCTGGTCCGCCACATCAGCGAACTCCAGGCCCTGGACATCGAGACCATGCTCGATCGGCGCTACGCCAAGTACCGCCGCATCGGCTCGTTCGTCGAATAGATCCGATGAGGATGGCGCGCGGAACAGTCCGGAAGTCCGGAAGTCCGGAAGTCCGGAAGTCCTGGACCAGCGCATCCGCGTGCGCTGCCCCCGGCCCCTCGGGTCGACTTCCGGACTTCCGGACTTCCGGACTTCCGGACTGATGACCATGCTCAAAGCCCTCATCCTGGTCCGCCCGCAGCGGGCCGACGTGCTGTGCCAGCGGCTGCTGGCTTCCGGGCTGGTCGACGACCTCTCGGCGGTCGAATGCCGGGGGTACGGTCGCCAAAAAGGCCATCTCGAGACCTATCGCGACAGCGAGTACACCATCGACTTCCTGCCCAAGGTCCTGGTCACCGCCCTAGTCGCCGCCGAAGCCCGCGATCGCCTGGTCGACCTGGTCTGCGCAACCTGCCGCACCGGGCGCATCGGCGACGGCAAGATATTCTTCGTACCACTTGAACAGGTGACCAGCCTGGATTGAACGATGCCGCTGAGGCCTGACTGCTCTCATTCGGCTCTCATGGAGTCCGCATAGGATCTCCGACATCGCTGAGGGCCATTCCGGTCTCCGGCGATTTCCACCTGATCCGGTCTCACCGGAGGAGTTCCCCATGCGTAACCTGTTCCTCGGCGCCATCGCCGCCCTCGCCTTCATCGCCCCGGTCGCCGCGGAAGCCGCGCCCGCCGCCGCCGCCGCCAAGCTCAACGAGACCTGCTGCTGCGGCAAGCCGGTCGACGCCAAGGCCGACGCGGTCTCGATCAAGGTCGGCGAAGCCGACAAGAAGATCGCGGTCTGCTCGAAGGAGTGCGCCGAAGCCGTCAAGAAGATGGACCCGAAGGAAGCCTGGAAGGCGACCGAAGCCCACAACAAGAAGGCCGACGCCCCCAAGTGAGCTGTTCGAGCGGCTTGCCGCTCGCATAGTTCTGACGCCGCTCACGCGGCTCACGTCCTCCCCGGTTATCCGGGGAGGACGTTTCTTTGGTGCGCCAGGCATGGCGCGAAGCGCCATGACCTGGCGCTTTCAACCGGTGAGCGAAAGCGAGCCGGGAAGTGACGTGGAGGGTGCAAGTCCCTCTGGAGGCCTTGATGACAGGAACTCCGAGCCGAACAGCAAGGGTGTCCACCGCGAGGTGGAATCTGAAGGAAGCTGCAGGCGAAGTCCCGGCCCGAGGAACACGAAGTGCATAGAGGCGGCGGCTGATGGACGAGGGGGCAAACAGACCCGAAGTCCAATGTCATTCGGAATCAGCCGACGTAGATGCAACGGGCATATGGGATGAACGTCACGCGTCTTACCCTGGGAGATCTGCCCACCTGCTTGATTGCTAGCGACGCTGGAAGGCGAAGCGAAGGGCGGGCAGAAGTCAGCAGAAGCCGTAGTAGTCCCTACCGGGACGAAGGGTCGAACTTGTCATGCGAAGGAGAGCGAGCATTCCGAACGTCTTGGGCAGATGTCCCGCAAGGGAGCCTGAAGCCGGAAGCAGCGGGCGGAACCCGCAAGGTATGGCTGGGTGCTTATAGGACGCCGGGCATGAACGACTCACAAACGGAGCAAGACAGGAACCGCCGTATACGGAACCGT
>JACDEC010000137.1 GCA_013816645.1 Planctomycetota bacterium | reverse complement strand
ACCGTACGCCCCGCCCCGACGACTGGAGACGCATGACCTTTCTCGAACCGCTGATGCGGCAGAATTTCCTCGAATACGCCTCGTACGTGGTGGTCGACCGCGCCATTCCCGACATCCGCGACGGCTGCAAGCCGGTCCAGCGGCGCATCCTGCACACCCTGTTCACGATGGACGACGGCAAGTTCAACAAGGTCGCCAATATCATCGGCGAGTGCATGAAGCTGCACCCGCACGGCGACGCCTCGATCGGCGACGCGCTGGTGGTGCTCGCCAACAAAGGCAAGGCTGTCGACAACGACAACCTCGGCTACTTCTTCGAGCGCCAGGGCAACTTCGGCAACGTCGTCACCGGCGACGGCGCGGCCGCCGCGCGTTACATCGAATGTCGTCTCAGCCCACTGGCCAAGGACGTCCTCTTCAACCCGGCGCTGACCAAGTACCTGCCCAGCTACGACGGCCGGCGCGAAGAACCCGAGGCCCTGCCGGCCAAGGTGCCGGTGATCCTGATGCTCGGCACCGAGGGCATCGCGGTCGGCATGGCGACGACCATCCTGCCGCACAACCTCGGCGAACTGCTCGCCGCCCAGGTCAAGATCCTCAAGGGCGAGAAGTTCCGGGTGCTGCCCGACTTCGTCCAGGGCGGATTGATGGACGCCTCGGAGTACGCCGACGGCAACGGCAGGATCAAGCTGCGCGCCAAGATCGAAGCCGACGGCGACAAGCTGGTGGTGATCCGCGAGGTCCCCTTCGGCACGACCGTCGAATCGCTGATGGAATCGATCGAAGCCGCCCACCAGAAGGGCAAGGTCAAGATCAGCGACATCATCGACAAGACCGGCGAGCACGTGCGCATCGAGCTGCACCTGCCGCGCGGCGTCACCGCCGCCGAGGTCATCCCCCAGCTCTTCGCCTACACCGACTGCGAGGTCTCGGTCAATTCGAACATCGTGGTGATCCGCGATCGCAAACCGGCCGAACTGACGGTCAGCGAGATCCTGCGCCATCACACCGACCAGCTGAAGGACCAGATCAAGGCCGAGCTCGAGCACCAGATGCTCGGTCTGCAGGACAAGCAGCACTGGCTGACCCTCGAGCAGATCTTCATCGAGAACCGCGTCTACAAGCGCATCGAGGACAAGACCACCGAGGACGCGGTGCGCAAAGCGGTGTTCACCGGCATGGCCGCGCACGAGAAGCTGTTCATCCGCGCGATGGTCGACACCGACGTCGATCGGCTGCTCGAGATCCGCATCAAGCGCATCTCGCAGTTCGACATCGACAAGAACCGCAAGGACATCGACGACATCGTCCGCGCGATCAAGGAGTGCAAATCCAAGCTCAAGGATCTGGTCGGCACCACCATCGCCTGGCTCGATTACCTGATCGACAAGTACGCCAAGCAGTTCCCACGCCGCACCAAGGTCAAGGCGATGGAGGAAATCGACAAGAAGGCGGTCGCCAACGCCAACATCAAGCTCGGCTACGATCCCGAGACCGGCTTCTTCGGCACCGCGGTGCGCGGCGCCGAGCGCGAACTGAAGGTCAGCGAGTACGACAAGATCCTGGTGATCTTCCAGAACGGCGTGTACCGGATCATGGCCCCGCCCGAGAAGACCATGCTCGAGGGCAAGATCACCTACCTCGAGACCTTCGATCCGGTCAAGGGCTTCGCCTTCACCCTGGTCTACCGCGATAAGCAGAAGATCCCCTGGGCCAAGCGCGTGCACATCCAGTCGTTCATCCACGACAAGGAATACGAACTGATCAAGGAGCGCGCTGGGCGCATCGACTACCTGTCGACCAGAACCGGCGGCACCGCCACCTGCCAGATGGTGCCGCAGCCACGTCTGCGCGTCACCGAGGAAAGCTTCGACCTCGCCACGCTCGAACTGTCGAGCAGCGTGTCGGCGCGCGGCACCAGGATCGCTGAACGTCCGACCGCCAAGATCGCGGTTTCCAGTAAGGAATGACCCAGCTCAAGCAGACCTGACCCACCGTGGTCAAGCGCCCACCCACGATCGCTGAACGCAGGATTCCAGTCCACCTTCGTTCTGCCCACCCTAGGTTCAGCCTTCGGAATCCCGCATGACCACCAGTTGCACCGTCCACACCAACCTGACCGACAGCCGGGCGGCCGGCGAACACCTTGGCAAGGGCGTGCTCGCGGGCATGGCCGGCGCGCCCCCCGATGCCCTGGTGGTCTTCGCCTCGTCGAAGCACCAGCACGAGATCCTGCTCACCGCCATCCGCGATACCTGCCACCCCAAGCTCATGGTCGGAAGTTCGTCTGCCGGCGAGTTCACCGAGCACTCCTTCAACGAAGGCGCCGCCTGCGTCATCGCCTTCCGTTCCAACGACATGCGCTTCTCCGCCGGGCTCGGTCGCAACCTCAATACTGATCGCACCAGCGCCGCCCGCTCGATCGTCGGCTCGTTCCACGGCATGGCCGTGAACAGCCATCCCCATCGCGCGGCCTTGGTCATGACCGACGCCCTGGCTGGGCACGCCGACGACTTCGTCGAGCAGGTCACGCTGCTCACCGGCGGGTCGTACAAGCTGTTCGGCGGTGGCGCGGGCGACGATGCGCAGTTCCGCAGGACCCACGTCTTCCACGGGACGTCGGCGATCCCAGATGCGGCGGTATCGCTCGAGATCCTCTCCAACAAGCCGATCGGCGTCGGCGTCTGCCATGGCTGGGAGCCGGCGAGCGCCCCGTTGCGGGTCACTGAGGCGCGCGGAATGCACCTGGTGAGCCTCAATGCGATCGCTGCCTGCGACGTCTTCGTCGAGCACGCGAAGGCGACGGGACAGGCGTTCGACGTCGCCGATCCCATGCCGTTCTTCCTGCACAACGTGCTGGGCATCGTCACCGACGAAGGCTTCCGGCTGCGCGTTCCCCTGGCGATCGGCGCGGATGGGGCGATCGACTGCGCCGCCGATATCCCCGAAGGCGCGACGGTGCACATCATGCGGCCGCAGAAGCTGTCCGCGCTCGAAGCCACCAAGAGCGCGCTGGCCCAGATCGGCGGGCGCAAGCCGGGCGCCGCGATGTTCTTCGACTGCGTGGCCACCCGCCTGCGCATGGGCAAGGAGTTCGACTTCGAACTCAAGGCCGTCGAACAAGCTCTCGGCAACGCGCCGTACGCGGGCTGCAACACCTACGGGCAGATCGCACGGGCCGAGGGACAGTTCAACGGGTTCCACAATTGCACCGCCGTGGTGTGCGTATTCCCGGACTGAACGTGGAGCGAGCACCGACCACCGCGTCCCTGGTTGCCCGCCTGGCTCAGCCCGAAGGTCGGGCCGCCGCGGCGCGAGCGCTGGCGCAGCACGCGGGCGCCGACGATCTCCTGGTGTTCGTCGCCGATCCAGACATCCCGACCCTGCTGCCCGCGCGCGGCTTCGCCCGCACCCTGCCCGGGGCGCTGACCTGGCAGCGCTTCGTCGCCGAGGTCGTCCAGCTCGGCCGAACCAGCGGGACCCTGCCGTTCCCGACGGTCGAAGTCGAGGTCGCCTGCATCGGCCGGTCGTTGGATGGCTCGGCCGCGATCGTCTTCCTCGGCGGGCGACCCGATGCAGCGATCGTCGAAGAGATCGTCGAACTGCTGCCGCTGCTCGCGGCGGTGTTCCAATCCGAGCGGTCGGTGGTCAACGCCCAGGCCACCATGGCGCTCGCGCGCAACGCCGCCAAGCAGCTCCGCGAGCAGGCGATGAGCGTAGAGCAGGCGCGGCGCATGGCCCACGAGGAACTCCTCGAACGCCGGCGCGCCGAGGAAGCGCTCGCGGCCAAAGCCGTCGAACTCGAGCGCTCGAACCGCGAACTCCAGCAGTTCGCGGCGATCGTCTCGCACGATCTGCAGGAACCCCTGCGCATGGTCTCAAACTACATGGCCCTGATGCAGCGGCGGCTGGGCGATGCGCTGGATGAGAAGTCGAAGCTGTACATCGGCTACGCGACGTCCGGCACCGAGCGCATGGCCAAACTGATCCGCGCGCTGCTCGACTATGCCCAAGTCGGCGCGATCGACCGCCCGTTCGAGATGGTCCCGCTCGAGGCCGTTGCCCATGAGGCCATCGCCAATGTCTCGCAACGCATCGCCGAGAGCTCAGCGAGCGTGCGCTGCGGTGACCTGCCGTGCGTTCCCGGCGACCACATCCTGCTCACCCAGCTCTTCCAGAACCTGCTGAGCAACGCCATCAAGTTCGCCCGGCCGGGCGTCCCGCCGATCGTCAGCATCACCGCCAGCGAATCCGCGGACGCCTGGCGCATCGAGGTGAGCGACAACGGCATCGGCATCGCGCCCGAGCATCTCGCACGCATCTTCGACGTCTTCCAACGCGTCTACACCCGCGCCGAGTACGAAGGCAACGGCATCGGGTTGGCGACCTGCAAGCGCATCGTCGATCAGCACGCCGGCCACCTCGCCGTCGAGTCGGTCACTGGAGCAGGCAGCACGTTCCGCATCGACCTCCCCAAGTCGCCGACGGCCAACCGACTGGGCCGGATCGGGTCTGAGCGCAAGCACGTCACCCCGTTACCGGCCGACGCTTGAGCTGCCTTGAGCGATCGAAGCTTCATCACAGACATCATCACAAGCATCGAGCCGGGTAGAAATGCCCGGCTCGATGCGCTGTGCGAGACCAACAGGCTCAGTGCGCCGCTGGCTCCTCCATCACGATGATCGCCTGCTTGGCCTGCTGACCGAAGGCGGTGTCGCCGAACTTCTTCGCGAGCTGTTCGTAGCCGGCCTTGGCGTTGTCGCGCTCGGTCTTCTTGTTGCTGCACTGCATCGGCGCGATCTTGAAGTACGCGGCGCGGGCAGTGATCTCGGCCTTCAGCGGATCCGCGGCGCTCGACGCCTTGAGCTTCTCATCCATGGCCTTGCCCTGGTCCTTCAGATTCGGGGCCTTGGCGACAGCTACCGCCAGCTTCTTGTACTCGACGTAGCTCCCGAGATCGAATTCGGACTGCTCAAGCGCACTCTTACGCTCGGTGAGGTAGGATTCGGCACGCTCGAGCAGCAGCTTCGCCTGCTCGCCGACCTCGCCGCTCTTCTTGGTCTGGCCTTCGAGCTGGTTCAGCACGTTCCAGTTCCCGCAGGCGAGATGGAACCATGCCTTGAGCACGCCGGGGTTGGTGATGCCCTCACTGGACAGCGGGTGCGCCGCCGGCTTGAGCGTCGCCAGCGAAGCGGGGCTGAAGAAGCCGCGATCGCGCTTGCCTGCTGCATCGTAGGACGCTGAGTGATCGTAGAGCCGCTTCGCGGGCAGCAGCGAACCGGCGTAATGAACGCCAGCGACCGGATCTTCCGGCAGCTTGACCAGGTCCTTGAGCTGTTTGACGCTATCGCCATCGGTGACCAGGATGACCTGGACGGGGAGGAGTTCTTTGTTCTTCCGGTCGACAAACTGCCGAACCGCGTCAATCGTCTTGACGGACCAACCGCCTCAGCACTTCCCGGTGAGGGTCAGCACGACCAGCGACTGGCCGGCGAAGTCGCTGAGCTGACGGTCGGAACCATCGCTGAACGACATCGAGGACAGGTCGTCGACCGCGGCGCTCAGGGCGCCGGCAAGCACAACCAAGGCGAAGACGGATGCGGTGCGCATCGGAAACCTCCGGAGTGGTCGCTATGATGACCTGCGTCGCACGCGCGCAATCAGCGAATGCGCCTGCCGCCTCACCGCGGAAGGCCAGTGCGGACAGGAGTTTGCCTCAGATGAAGTCGATGCCGCCGGTGCCGGCGCTGACCGTACCGACGATACAGGCGGGAGCATCGCCGCCCTCGCGCAGCGCCGCGACCAGGTCATCCGCGGCCTCGGCGGCGACGCTGATCAGCAATCCACCGCTGGATTGGGGGTCGAACACCGCGTGCGCGGCCGTGGGCGCCACCGTCGCAGCGACCGTCGCCCGGGCACCGGCATAGGCGCGGTTCGACTGGTCGCCCCGGGTCAGGCAGCCCGCGGCGATCGCTGCCGCCACGCCAGGCAACACCGGCAGCCGGGCGGTGTCGATGCGCAGGCGCACTCCGCTGGCGCTGGCCAATTCGGCGCCGTGGCCGCCGAGCGCGAAGCCGGTGATGTCGGTGGCCGCATGCACCGGGAAGCGCTGCAGGCAGCGCGCGGCGTGGCGGTTGAGTCGCAGCAGCGAGGCGATCAGCACCGCGCGATCGCCATCAGCGAGCACGCCCTTCTTCAAAGCCGTGGCGAGGATGCCGGTGCCCAGCGCCTTGGTCAGCACCAGGGCATCGCCGACCACCGCTCCGGCATTGGCGAAGTAGCGTTCGCCGGCGCGGATGCGGCCGGTGACCGCCAAACCGTAGGTCGTCTCCGGCGCCTTGACGGAGTGTCCGCCGACGATGGCGCACCCGGCCTCGGCGCAAACCTTCGCGCCCCCGGTGAGGATCCGGCGCAGGATGTCCGGGCCGAGCTGCTCGGGATAGTGGACGATGTTGAGCGCGAACAGCGGCTCGCCGCCCATCGCATACACGTCGGACAGCGCATTGGTCGCCGCCACCGCGCCGAACAGTTCGGGCTCATCGACGATCGGCGTGAAGAAGTCGGTGGTCGACACCAGCAGCGTGCCGTCCTCGAGCCGGTAGATCGCCGCATCGTCGCACTGGTCGAACCCGACCAGCACCCGCGGATCGGTCGGCCAGTCGATGCCCTGCAGCGCCGCGCTGAGCATGGTCGGATTGAGCTTCGCCGCGCACCCCGCGCAGCTGACGGTCTGGGTGAGCCGTACCGGAACGGCAGTCTGCTCAGTCATGCGCGCAGCCTGCCACCCGCGCGGCACCACACTAGCGACGTGTGCTGCTACCTGTTTGTCGGCGAAGCCGACCCAGGGCCAGTCTCTCCAAGGGGGCAGCGCCGAAGGCGCGTTCGTTGGGGGAGGCGGCCTGATGCCGCTCCCCCAACTGACTGGCGGGAAGGCGTGGGAGTCGAACCCACCTGAGATGTTGCCACCTCACCGAGGCTTTGAAGGCCTGGGGCCGCACCGGCGACCATCCCATCCCGCGGCAGTTCTAGCGGCGATCCGGCGACGGAAAAGGCCCGCCTCGCTCAGGGTGCCGCGCCCAGCAGCGGCACCGGCAACTCTGGCCGTGGCCCAGCGACACGTGCGTCCCCCACCCGCCGGGTGACTGCGATGGCATCCAGCCATTCGAGCAACGGCACCGCATGCTTGCGGGTCAGGCCGAACGCCTGCTTGATCCATTGGACCTCGACCGGCTGCCCGGCGGCCAGCGCCGCGCGCACCCCGCTGATCAGTCTTTCAGCGGCGTCGCGGTGCAGGTGCTGCAGTCCATTGATGCGCAGCAGCCAGCCGCGCTCGCGCAACACCGTGAGCGCGCGCTCCGCCTTGCGCGGATCGGCCTGGGCCGCGACCGCGGGATGATCGTAGGGCGGCTGCAAACTGGCGGCGACGTAGGCGGCGAGCAAGCTGCGCGCCGCGTCGGCGAGCGCGCGCGGCACGGCGGGCACCCCCTCGGGC
>JACDEC010000645.1 GCA_013816645.1 Planctomycetota bacterium | reverse complement strand
CGCCATCGCCGGCTGACCCTGGGGCGTCAAGGAGCTCGCGGTGCGCCGGCGATTCGCAGCCGGGGCGTGTTCGCGGTTGAGTTTCTCGATGACCAGTCGGCTGACTTCCTTCAGGGTCGCGAAGACACCTTTGCCCTCGCGCGCGACCGCCTCGAAGGTCGGCATGCCCATCGGGTTCATCTGTGCGTTCATGTCGGCGACCGAACCCGCTCCGGGCAGATCGCGCTTGTTGTACTGGAGCACGAGCGGGATGTCGTCGAGGGCGAGGCCCATCTCGGCGAGGTTGTCGCGCAGATTCTGCAGCGATTCGAGGTTCTCGGCCATCTTGTGCGGATCGGAATCGGCGACGAAGATGATGCCGTCGACGCCCTGCAGCACGAGCTTGCGCGTCGCGTTGTAGTAGATCTGCCCGGGCACGGTGTAGAGCATGAACTTGGTGTGCATGCCGGCGACCTGGCCGAGATCCATGGGCATGAAGTCGAAGTACAGGGTGCGGTCGGTTTCGGTCGCGATCGACACCATCTCGCCGACCGCCTGCTTCGGCGCCTTCTGGTGGATGATCTCCAGGTTGGTCGTCTTGCCCGACATGCCTGGACCGTAGAAGACGATCTTGCAGCTGACTTCGCGTTGACCGAAATTGATCTGTACCATGTGCTGTCCGGGCGGATTCCTGGGCGGTGATCGGGGAAGGAGAGGCTGCCTAGAGGGTCAGGCGCTGAGCGATGCGCTCGGCGAACGGGCGGGCTTCGAGCTGCAACAGGGCGAGGTTCGCGGCTGGGTCCATGATGATGGCAAGGAAGCTCGGTCCGGCGGAGAGCAGGAGCACGCCGCCGGCGGCGGAGGTGGTCTGCACGACCTTGGTCTTGCCGAGTTCGAAGTGCTGGGTGATCCGTCCCGACCCCTCGACCAGGCCGGAGAGCGCCGCGGCGAGCTGGCTTTCGTCGACGCCCTGGCGCAGGGCCGAGGCCATGGGCAGGCCATCGGGGCTGAGCACCAGGCAACCGCCGACCCCGCGGACGTGGTTGAGCTTCTCGAGGATCTCCTGCATCATGCGACCCCCAGATCGATCAGTGCCTGACGGGCCCGCAGTTCGAGCAGCGCGGCGCGCACACCGGGCGCGGCCAGCACCGCCAGGGTCAGCTGGGCTTCGCGCTTGAAGGCCAGGACCGAGCCGAGCTCGGCCTCGACGATCCAGGAGCCGACGTTGTCGGAACCCAGCGTCTTGAGCGCGTTGGCCGAGCTCGAGGTGATCTCGGTAGCGAACGCGGCGAGGAGCTCGGCCTTGTTGTCCGGCAGCCCCTGGGCGACGACGACCCGGCCCTGCAGATCCGAGACCACCGCGCCCTTGACGCCATGCTCGGCGCAGAGGCCGGCGAGGGCGGCGGAGCGGTCGACGGGCCCGGTGGCCTTGACCGAGAGCGCCGCGAGCGAGCGCGGCGTGAGCGTGCGTTCCACCGATCCGGTGGGAGGCTGGAGGATCGGATTGGCCTTGGTCGCCTCGTTGGCCACGCCGGTGCTCTTGGTCAGTTGCTCGATCTTCTGGGCGACGGGCGCGTCATTGGGCTTGAAGTGCAGGATCTGGCGGAGGTGGTGCAGGGCTTTGGGGGTCTGGCCGCGCTCGGAGTACAGATCGGCGAGCAGGCGGTGCCCGCTGTAGCTGCGCGCATCGCGTTCGACCGCCGCGCTGAGATGGGTGAGGGCCTCGTCCTTGCGCCCAGCGACCATGGCGATCTCGCCGAGGATCACGAAGGCCTGGCCGTTGCGGGGGAATTCCTTGGTGCAGCGTTGGCAGATCCGCTCGGCCTCGGCGCTGTCGCCGTTGAGTCGCGCCAGCTCGGCCAGGCGATTATACGCCGAGGCGGAGGGGTAGTTCTCGACCTTCTTGCGCAACCGCTCGAATTCTGATTCCACCCGCTGCTCCTTCCGGCCGCGCTGTCGACTACACCGAGTACACCGAGAATGGACTGAATGCCATGTGTACGCAGAGATCGCTACCGAGGTTATAGTACGGCGCACTGTACGCACCCCGCCTAGGGCAGTCAAGCCGAGCCGTCGAGTTCGAGCAAGCCTTTACGCATACGCTCGCGGCCCGCGACGCGCGGATCGCGCGACCTTGCGGGGCGACCTGGTCTGCGACACTGCCTGCCCGCCATGAATGACCGCTCCGGCCCCGTCTTCGTGGTCAATACCCGCAGCGGCGGACATGCCGGAGCCCGCCTCCTGGCCTGCCTACGTGACGTCCATGGACCCGAGCGCGTGGCCGACATCGCCGACCCGCGCTGGCCCGGGCTGCTCCCCCGAGCCGTGGTGGCGGTCGCGTGCGGGGGCGATGGTACGGTCG
>JACDEC010000644.1 GCA_013816645.1 Planctomycetota bacterium | reverse complement strand
GGATGAGGGACGCGGGCTCTACGCAGAGGACAAGGCGCGCACCGTGTTCAGCGAGCACAGCCAATGCCTGGCCTTGCTGGCCGATGCGGTGCCGGCGGCGCGCCGCGCGCGCGTGGCCCGCGGCCTGCTCGACGATCCCGCCCTGGCGCGCACCACCATCTATTACAGCCATTACCTCTTCGAGACGCTGCGCCTGCTCGGTCGCGTCGACCGCATGATCGAGCGCATGGGCCTGTGGTTCTCGCTCGAGGAACTCGGCGCCAAGACCACCATCGAGATGCCCGAGCCCAGCCGCTCCGACTGCCACGCCTGGGGCGCGCATCCCCTGTACCATTACGCCGCGACCATCCTCGGCGTGCGTCCCGCCGGATTCGGGTTCGCCGCCGTCGAGATCGCCCCGCTGCTCGGTCCGTTGAGCTGGGCGCGCGGCGCGGTGCCGCATCCGCGCGGCGACATCCGCGTCGAACTGGTGCGCAACGGAGCCAAGCTCGACGCGATCGTCAGCCTGCCCGAGGGGCTCGCTGGCGTGCTGGTCAGCGGCGGTGCGCGTCAGCCGCTGCGCGCTGGCGAGAACCGCTTGAGCGTTCCGGCCAGCGACGCGATCGCGCTCACAGGCTGACCGGGACCCGGCGCCCGCTGCCCGACGAACGGATCGCCGCGAAGACCATCGCCAGGCTCTTGAGATTGTCGGCGAGCTGGCACTGCGGCACGCTCGCGCTGCGCTTTCCTGCTTCCAACGCGTCGAGGAACTCGTTGAGCGAGCCGGCGATGCCCCCGCCGTTGACCGTCGGGGTGGCGATCGGGATGTCCTCGTGCTCGCTGTGGAAGCCGGTCTTGCCGCCCGGCTTGACCCGCTGGCCGAACGCGGGCTTGTCGTTCTCGAGCAGTAGCGTGCCCTGGGTGCCGACCACCCGCCAATTGCCGTTCCACGAGGTGTGGCCGCCTTCGGCGCACCACGAGCCGCGGTAGGTGAAGACCACGCCCTTGTCCATCTCGAAGATCGCCGAGGTCGCGACATCGCCGCGGTACCACGAGCCCTTGGGGTTGAATTCGTGGCAGTACACCGCTTTGGCGTCGCGGCCGGTGAAGAAGCGCACGAGGTCGAAATGGTGGATGGCCATGTCGAGGATCAGCGGCGAATCCATCTCGTCGCGGAAGCCGCCGAAGTGCGCGCCGATGTAGAAGTCGCAATTGACGGTGGTGACCTCGCCGATCACGCCGCTGGCGATCGCGTCGCGCAGGCCGACGTGCTGCTGGTCGTAGCGCCGCGACTGGCTGATCATCGCCAGCTTGCGGCTCTTCTTGGCGGCAGCGACCATCTTGCGACCCGCTGCCATGCTGTGGGCGAGCGGCTTCTCGCCGATGGTCGGCACTTTCAGCACGTGCGCGGCCACGGTGGTGGCGCAGTGCGCCTCGGGGATGGTGATGTCGCAGACGAAGTCGGGTTTGAGCGCCTTGATCGCCTTGGCCACGTCGGTGAAGGCCGCGGTCGCGGGCAGCCCATGGTCGGCGGCCGCCTGGGCGGCGGCCTCGGCGCGGATGTCGACGACCCCGACGAGTTCGCAGCGCGGGTTGTCCTGGACGTTCTTCATCCATGCCCGGCCCATGCCGCCACAGCCGACGACGATCGCGCGCTTGCCCATGAGATCTCCGGAAAAGGCGGCGATTTGCCGCGTGGAAGCGCTTTCATATGGGGTCCTGCCGCGGTCGCAAGTGCGGGATCGCCGCCGCTACGCTCCAGGGGCGTAGCGGAATGCCGACGACATCGTGTGCGTCGCCCCCGAGGCGCGGATTGCCGCCTGCCCCTCGCATGCCTACCTTCGCGTCATGACACCCCGCGAACTGATCCCCGCCCTGGCCGACGCTGTGGCCCTGCTTGACCAGGCGTGCGATCGGTCCGCGGCTTATGCCCGCCGCGACGGCGGCTCCACGGCGCGCGTCGATCGGCTGGGGGCAACCTGCGAGCCGATCCAGCCGCGCGCCGGCTTCACGCTCTGCGCATGGGTCGGCGGACGCCTGGTCGAACGCAGCTGCGATGATCTCACTGCGTCGGCCGTGGCGCACTGCGCCGGAGAACTCGCGGAGCGTGCGCGCTCGCTCGGCGCCGTTGCGACCGTTCGCTCGTCGGCGCCCAGCGAGCCGACCGTACGTCATTTCGCCCACCCCCAGCGCAGCGATGCGCGCCTGGTCCCCGCCGCCGACAAGATCGCGGCCGCGCGTGCGCTGCGCGCCGAGCTCGATGGCGCCGAGCACCTGCGCGAGGCCATCGCCATCGTCGGCGACAGCCACGCCGAGATCGTGCATGTCGACCGTGCGCATCGCTTCAGCCAGGAGCTGCACCGCG
>JACDEC010000643.1 GCA_013816645.1 Planctomycetota bacterium | reverse complement strand
CTGCTGGCTCGCGCCCGTCGTCGTTGAAGCTCCAGGGCGGCAACACGCTGACCGACAGCCAACTCGGCATATTTCCGCGTCCGAGAGGGCGCGGCTCCATTGACGGTGAGCTGACATCGAAGCCGAGCCGACCTAACCGTCGCGATCAATTCAGCCACTGCGCTCCGCCGCCGACGCGATCAATTCAGCCACTGCGCTCCGCCGTCGAACTCGGTGAGGGAAGCCCGGCCACGACCTCTGCGTCGGATCGATCAGGGTTGATGCACTCAGCGATGATGTGATCCGCCAACTCCCCGAGGTATTGGGTCAGCACCTCATCCATCTCCCGGAACTCAGGCCACAACTCATGGTCGACCAGCGAGGGCTCCACGCGGACGCAGAGCGACGTGCGCCGCATGCGTGCATAGCGATAAGGCTTGAGGCCCTTCGAACGACAGAGTGCGGTAAAGAGGCGCAGTGACCACGGGTTCGAAAGCGAGAACCTGAACTCGATGGGTTCCACCGGCCCGCGCGCGCGATCCATCTTGAGCTGGATGCGCCTGAGCGCTGCCTCGGCCGCGTCGCGCTCGCCATCGCAGGTCGCACCCGCAAAAAGGGCCTGGATCTTGGCGAGACGTTCGCGGATCTGGGTGTCGTTCATGGGCATCTCCCGGCGGTCCGGATGGTGCGGGGTCGGGGCGAGACACAACCGCACAGCGCTCCCGGGGTTCCAGGAATTCTGGCCGAAAAAATCCGGTAATTCCAGGCCAGGCCGCATGCGCATGGCGGCGTACCCCCTGGGAGTCAGCTCCATGGGGTCGGGCCCCGACTCGCGCCAGACGTGAGCGGCAGGCGCCGCGCGCCCGAGCGTACGCGGCAGGCCTCCGTTGATCACTTGCGCGCCCACGGCGCGACCAACGCCGTGGGCGCGAGCGGTCATTGCCGGCGCTGCGTCGCGACCAAGCTATCCTCGCGATGAGCCCTGACCGCTTCCACCACTGGCAGGCCTACTTCGACCGCCCGCGGCTGTCGCGCGGACGGGCCTATCTCGATGCGGGCGCGGTGCGCGAAGTCGCTGAGCACGATGGGCGCATCACCGCCACCGTGACCGGCACCAAGGCCTATCGGGTCGCCGTCGAATTCGATGGCGCGGTGGTCGATCCGGCGGCCGGGCTGTTCATCCGCGGCATCGCCTCGCAATGCAGCTGCCCGGTGGGTCATGGCTGCAAGCATGTGGTCGCGGCCGTGCTCGCCTGGTGCCGCGATGAAGGGATACCCGCCGAGCCGGCGCACCTGACCATGCCGCCGGCGCAGCTCGCGCAGCCAGCGCCGTCCGCGGCAGTGGCCTCGCCCCTGCCTGATTTCGCCCCGGGTCGTCCCGGGCGAGCGGTCGATCCACTGGTCACGCAGTGGCTCGACGCGCTGGGGCAGGCGACGCGCCCGCTGACCGAGCCCGGGCAGCGCATGGTCTACCTGCTGCACGCCCGGGACGATGGCCTGCTCGAAGTCGAAGTCGTCGCCGCCAAGCTGGCGCGCAGCGGTCGCTGGGGCGTGGGCAAGCGCTACCGCGAGCTCTACACCCTGCGCGCGCGTCCGCCCGCCTGGCTCGACGCCGAGGATCACGCGCTGATCGTCGCGCTCGATCGCCTGTGCGAGCCCGCCATCGTCCGCAACTCGGGCAAGCCGCTCCTGCACCACGGCCACGGCGCCACCGGCACGCTGCTCGCCCGGCTGCTCGCCACCGGCCGGCTGTTCGTCGACACCACCCAGCGTGCGGCGCTGCGGCTGGGACCGGCCCAGGCCGCGCACCTGGCGTGGATCACCGAGGATGATCGCCATCGCCTCGCCCTGGTCGACCCAGCGGGCAAGCCGTTCACGGTGATCCCCGTCGACCCGCCGTGGTATCGCGAGGGATCAGTGCTCGGCGCGCTCGAGACCGGCTGCCCGATCGAGCAGTTGAGCGCGATCATCGACATGCCATCGCTCGACGATGCGGAACTCGCGGCGGCGAGCACCGCCCTGGCGGCCCGCATCCCGAGCGCTCCGCCGGCGCCGATCACCGCTGCGGTGAGCGAACCCACCGCCTGCCTGGCGCGCTGGCGCAGCGGCGTGCAGGTCGATCCGGGGCGTTGGCCGCCCCGTGCCGCCACCGCCGACGTGGTCGTGGTGTGGTTCCGCTACCCGACCGCGACCGGAACCGTCGACGTCGATCCGCTCGGGCCGGCCGTGGTCGTCGCGCCGGATGGCGCCCTGGTCGTCCGCAACGCCGCGGTCGAAGCCCAGCGCCTGGCGGAGCTCGATGCGGCCGCCCTGGTGCCGCTGGCGCAGCAACGGCGGATCGGGACGCCGCTAGCGGTGATCCGCGA
>JACDEC010000642.1 GCA_013816645.1 Planctomycetota bacterium | reverse complement strand
ACCCTGGCGTTCACGACGCCGTGGCTTCGCCGGGGCCCATGGTCTTGGCCGCGGGAGCGCTGGCCGGCATGGCCGCGGGCGCGACGGTGCCGGCGGGCATGGCGATGCCTTCCTTGGCGGCGAACTCGGCGAGCGCCTGGTCGGCGAGCGCGTTCTGCTCGGCTTCCTTGAGGTGGACCTCGGTCATGTCCATCGAGTCGCGAGCGACGCGCGCGCGGCCGGCGGCCTTGGTGCGCTCCTCTTCGACCATCTCGTGCAGGCGGTTGAGGGTGTCGCCCGATCCGCCGACCTGGGCGATCATCCCCGAGGCCATCTCGTTCATCTCGGCCATGGCGCGCTTCATGCGCATGTCCTGGATCGCGCCCTTGAGCGATTCGATCTTGGCCTTCGCGGCTCCGATCGCGACGTCGCGCGCCTTGACCAGTTCCTTGTAGGTCTGGTCCGCTTGGCCGAGTTGGACGCGGTTGTCGGCGAGTTCGCGCGACAGGGTCTGCAGGCGCAGGGCGTACTGCCCCGCCGCCGCGGTGTTGCCGGCCTTGAGGTGGGCGGCGGCCTTGGCGCGCAGATCGCGCTCGTCGGTCTCCTGCTTGCGCACCTGGGCCATCAGCCGCTCGCACATACCGGCGTGCGAGGCCAGGCCCTGGTTGTACTGGGCGATCTGCTTGCGCAGGTTCTCCTTCTCGACCTCGAGCAGCGCCTCGGGATTGCGGCGCTCGACGCCGCTGACGAACAGGCTGATGAAGCCTTTGAAGAGATTGGCGATGCGCGAGAACATGGGCGCTCCTTATTTCTGCTCGGGCGGGTAGACGCTGATCTCGACGCGGCGGTTGAGCGCGTGGTTGTCGGCGTCGGCGGAATCGGCGGGCTCGTCCCAGCCCTTGCCGACGATCACGAACTTGTCGGCTTCGAACTTGAACTTGTCGACCAGGGCGCGCTTGATCGCCTCGGCGCGCTCGGTCGACAGCGCCTTGACCGACGTCGCGGGAATCTTGCCGCGCATGCTGCCGTCGGTGTGGCCTTCGATGAGGATCACCGCCCGCCCGAATTGCCCGGACAGCCGCCCCACGGTCTCGAGCGTGGCGGCGACGTTGGGGTCGTAGAGCCGGCCGGCGATGGTCGAGCCGAGCTCGTCGCGCGCTGGCTCGAAGGGATTCGCCGAGTTGGGGAAGAAGTTGATGCGGATGGTCTGGGTGAGGATCGGCGCCTCGGCCTGGATGGTCCGCGCCGTGGACGGCGTGAAGGTGGCGATGCTTTCGTCCTTCTGGTGGGCGAAGGCGCCGCTGGCCTGGGCCTTCTGCACGAAGCTGAAGTCCATGACCTGGTCGAAAGCCACCGGCGCGTTGATGCGGCCGAGTTCGCGGTAGATGTAGCCCGCGTTCTTCCAGGTGCGCTCGAAGTTGGTGGGGTTGGAGCTGTTGAGGAAGAACTGCACGTTCTCGGCGAGGTTGGTGGTGTGCGCGTCGTTGCGCATGCCCATGACGTCCTCGCTCTTCATGCCGAAGGCGTCGGCCATCCACGCGCAGGCTTCCTCGGGGTTCTTCTTCACCAGGTCCATACCCTCGAAGATGCCCTGGACCAGGCCGGCGACGACCTCGGGATGGTCGCGCTGGAAGTCGGCGCGCACCGCGTAGACGTCGGCGATCAGCTTGTTGGCGTCGGCGGTGGTCGAGAGGATTTTCACCCCGGGCACGCGATCGGCGATGTTGTAGATGTCGGGCGCCCAGGACACGCAGGCGTCGATCGACTGGTCGGCGACGAAGGCCGCGGCGGCTTCGAAGGCGGTGGCGGTGTACTTGGTCTTGATGCTCGCGGGCTTGAGTCCCGAGGACAGCAGCAGCGAGGTCAGGTAGTATTCGCTCGGCGAGTTCTGGGCGAGGACCACGGTCTTGCCCTTGAGGTCGGCGACGCTGCGGATGGCCTTGCGCACCACGATGCCGTCGCCGCCATTGGACCAGTCGAGCTGCTGGACGATGCGTGGCGCGGTGCGCGAGTCGCGCGCCAGTTCCGCGGCGAACAGCACCAGCATGTCGGCGGTGCCCCACAGGGTGTGGACCTCGCCGGCCGCGTAGGCGTCGCGCGCGGCGACCGGATCGTCCATCAGCACCATCTCGACCTGGAAGCCGTGCTTCTTGGCGAACACGCTGTCGGGGTTGGGCTTGGTGCCGCGATTGGCGGCGATCACCGGCAGCCAGCCCGCCCACACGTTGTAGGAGAAGCGCAGCACCTTGGCCTTGTCGTCCCAGCGATACTGGCTGACGCCCTTGACCGCGGGCAGGCGATCGCCGGGGACGTACTTGTATTCCTTGACCGTGGTGACGCTGGCGGTGTCGGGCGCCTCGCTGCCGGCGGTCGCT
>JACDEC010000136.1:1956-7535 GCA_013816645.1 Planctomycetota bacterium | reverse complement strand
CACCGGCGCGACCACTGCGCGCGATGGCAGGTTCGAGGCGGCCAACGGCGGCACGCTGTTCCTCGACGAGGTCGGCGAATTGCCCAGCGCAGCCCAGGTCAAACTGCTGCGCTTCCTCGAGGACCAGCGGTTCATGCGGGTCGGCGGCAGCGAAGAAGTGGCGGTCACGGTCCGCGTGGTGGCCGCCACCAACCGCGACCTCGGCTCGATGGTCGCCGCCGGCAGTTTCCGCGAGGACCTCGCCTACCGGCTGCGCGTGGTGACCATCGCCCTGCCGCCGTTGGTCGATCGCCTCGACGATCTGCCCGCCCTGGTCCGGCATATCCTCGGACGCGTCGCCCGCCGCCTGAGCCGTAGCCTGGCCCTGACCGACGAGGCCATGGCGGTGTTGTCGCGCCATGGGTGGCCAGGCAACGTCCGCGAGCTCAAGCACGTGCTCGAGGAGGCGGCGGTGCTCGCGACCGGCGGCATCATCTCGGCCGAGCACCTGGCGATCGCCGGCGACGCGAACGCCGCCGGCCAGCCCAGCGGCCTGCGCTCAGCGGTGCAATCGGCCGCGGCCCGGCTGATCGCACACGCGCCTGGCGCGGTCTGGCGCACGCTGCTCGACGAGATCGAGGATCCGATGATCCGCGCCGCGCTCGCCCACACCGAAGGCAACCAGCTCAAGGCCGCGGAGCTGCTCGGCATCAATCGCATCACGCTCAAGAAGCGGATGGATGAGTTGGGGATAAGTAATGACGGGGGTCGGGGGCCGGGGGGTGGGGGTCGCTAAAGGCACCTTGGACCGGACCGGCAGCGCGCGCACGATCTCGCTGTTCCGAACTCTGACCCCTCGGCGTCGTCGGGCAGGGCCCCGACGTCGCCAAGGCGGCAAGCGGCAGCACAGGCGCAAGGGCCGAGCAGCCGCTGAGAGCCCACCCCCCGACCCCCGTGGAACATCAGATGAGTGACAGCTCGTTGGCGGCGAACGTACGTTCGCAGTAGGTGCAGCGCACGGTCAGCGGGTCGCGCAGCACGACCTCCATGCGGGTCGGCCAACGTTCGTGGTTGGTCACGCAATTGGGATTGTCGCAGCGCGCGATGTCGGCGAAGACGTCGGGCATCGGCACCTGGTACTTGGCGATGACTTCGTAGTCGCGGATGATGCTGATCGTCGCCTGGGGTGCGATCAGGGCCAGGCTCGACACCGTGCGTTCGGGCAGTTCGCGGCCGGCGATCTTGACCACGCCTTTGCGGCCGACGCGCGACGAGCGCAGGTTGATGCCGACGAAGACCTGGTCCTCGACCTCGGCGAGCAGGTTGACGACCTTGAGCGTCATCGCCGCCGGGATGTGGTCGATGACCGTGCCGCTGGCGATGGCCTCGACCTGCCTGACCTTGTGGGCGCCGGATCCGTCGCGTTCTTTCATGGGGACTCCGGAGGCGTGCGGCGTGCGGCGTGCGGCGTGCGGCGTGCGCAAGCGCATGCGAGACGTGGACGAACAAGGCGGTGTGGCAGTCCACTTCGCACTTCGCACTTCGCACGCCGCACGCTCATCACATCTTCCCCAACACCAGCCCGAGCAGGGCCTGCCTGACCACGATGCCGTTGCCGGCCTGGGCGAAATAGTGGGCGTGCTCGGTGCGATCGACGTCGATGGCGATTTCGTTGACCCGCGGCAGGGGATGGAGGATGCGCAGGTGCGCCGGGGCGCCGGCGAGCATCGCCGCGTTGATCCGGTAGCTGGCCTTGATGTGGCCGAACTCGAGCGGGTCGGGGAAGCGCTCTTCCTGCAGCCGGGTCATGTAGAGCACGTCGCTGCGGCGCACCGCTTCCTGCAGCGAGGGGACCGGTTCGACATCGATGCCCGCGGTGAAGGCGTGGTTGAGATAGGTGTCGGGCATCTCAAGCCCCCGCGGCGCGACGGTCAGTACGCGCACGCCGAAGTGGCACAACGCCACGAGCAGGCTGTGCACCGTGCGTCCGTAGCGCAGGTCGCCGGCGAAGGCGATGGTCAGGGGTTCGCCGCCATCGACCAGGCGCGGGAACAGCTTGGCGATGGTGTAGAGGTCGAGGAAGGTCTGGGTCGGGTGCTGGTTGGCGCCGTCGCCGCCGTTGATGATCGGGACGCGGCTGACTTCGCTGGCCAGGCGGGCGGCACCGTCGCGCGGGTGGCGGATGACGATCACGTCGGCGTACTGCTCGACCATGCGCAGCGTGTCGGCCAGGCTCTCGCCCTTCTTGGTGCTGGTCGAGCCGACATCCGAGAAGCCGATGACGCGACCGCCGAGCTTGTGCATCGCCGCCTCGAAGCTCAGGCGGGTGCGCGTGCTCGGCTCGAAGAACAGCGTGGCCATCAGCCGGCCAGCGAGCAGATCGGGACGCGGTTCGCGTTCGAGGCGCCCGGCGCTGGCGAGGACGTGGAGAATATCGGCGCGGGCGAAATCCGAGATGGAGAGGACGTGGCGCCCGGCGAAGGTCACGGCGCGGATGCTAGGTGGCCGGGTGCAGCGGACAAGGCAGGGGCCTCAGCGACCGATCAACTGCCAGACGGCGCACACCACGGCGACGGCGGCCGCGGCCGCGAGGATGATCCAGGGGACGATGCCCGCTCCGGCGGTGCGCGTGGGATCCTCGTCGAAGACCGCGCTGCGCGCCAGATCCGGCGGCGGCGGAGCCGGCAGGTTCTTGGCTTCCACCTGACGGAGTGCCCGTTCCTTGCTGCTCGGCGTGCGAGTGAGCGCATCGGTCCCGGGTTCGAGGTCGATCGGGCGGCGTTCCGACGATTCGTGCCCGGCATCGCGCGTCGGCGAAGGCGGCGGGGTATCCCCGGTCTTGCGCGACAGCGCGTCGCCGGCGATCGACGGCGCGACGATCCTGGGCTGCATGCCGGGTCGGATCTCGCCCGAGTCGCTCTGTCTGAGTTCAATGTGCTTGCGCAGCACCCTGCGGCTGGTCCCTTCGCGCATCGGCGTCGGCACCAGGGTTTCGCCGCTCTCGGCGGACTCGTTGCGCTTCGCGGCCGACTTCTTGACCACCAGCGGCTTGCGCAGCAACTGCATCTTGCCGGCGCCGGAGCGTTCGCGGACCTCTTCGAGGGCCTGGTCGATCGCCCGCAGCAGGGCGGTGAAGTCGATGAAGCGAGCGTCGGCGACCTTGGCCATCGTCGTCTGCACCAGCCGACGGACGCTGGCACTGAGACCCGGGACCAGATCGCCCGGGTCAGGCACGGGTTCGGTGAGATGCGCGCTCATGATCGCGCCGGGGCTCGAGGCGCGGAAGGGCGGCATGCCGGTGAGCAGGTGGTAGGTGGTCGCGCCGAGGCCGTAGATGTCGGATCGGCAGTCCAGCTTCTCGCCGCGCACCTGTTCGGGCGACATGTACAGCGGGGTACCGATGGTCATGCCGGTCTGGGTGAGGTGCTCGTCCTCGTTGGCCATCTTGACCAGGCCGAAGTCGATCAGCTTGGCGACGTCGTCGAGCGGGAAGAGGTCGCCACCGGTGCCGCTGCGCTGCACCAGGATGTTCTCAGGCTTGATGTCGCGATGCACGATGCCGGCCTTGGACCAGACGTAGCCCAGCCCCTCGGCGACCTGGCGCACGATGTTCAGCACGTAGGACTCGGGTAGGGCCCGGTACTCCTTGAGCAGCCCGGCGAGCGCCGGCCCATTGATGTATTCCATCGCCAGGTAGTGGGTGCTGCCTTCAGAGCCGCTCTCGACCACGTTGCAGATGTGCGGGTGGCGCAAGCCCTGGAGCGCGGTGGTCTCGCGGTGGAAGCGTCCGAGGAAGTCGCTGTCGAGCGCGAGGCGCGCGCTGATGACCTTGAGCGCGATCTGCTCGCCGCTCGCGCGATGGATGGCGAGATAGACGGTGCCCATGCCGCCGGCCCCGACCTTCTTGAGCATCTGGAATCCGGGCAGCGATCGCTGCTGGTGAACCAGGACGTCGAGTTGGGCGATCTGTTCGGTGGTGAGGACGCGCTGGTCAGCCAACCCGCGCAGAAACGCGCGATGGGGTTCGCCCGCTGGCAGGGTGGCCTTGATCTGGGCGATCTTGGTCGCGGCGCCCCAGCCGTTGGCGACCAGCATGCCTTCGATGGCCTGGACGAGCCAGTCACCGCTCCCGCCGCCGGCGCTCGGCGGGTTGTTGGGGCTGGCTTGGGGCACACTCGACGCGGGCGAGCCGGGCGGAGGGGGTAGGTCTGGAAGTGGTTCTGGTGACATGTCGGCTGGTGCTGGCAGGTTATGCCGGCGGGGAGGTGGCTGCACAAGGCAGGATGGCGGTAAGGAAGGCGGGCTCTGCCTTGCCTCGCTGGCCTGATTGGCTTACTGTTTGCTAGTGAACCGCGTGCCCACCCTGCTGCCACACTTGGAACGCTGAGTCGATGTCGCTCCAGCTGCGTCAGAACCTCAATGTCCGCATGGAGCAACGGCTCAAGCTGACGCCGCAGATGATCCAGTCGATCGAGATCCTGCTCTTGCCGCAGATGGCATTGGAGGAGCGGATCATGACCGAGGTCGAGAGCAACCCGGTGCTCGAGATCGTCGACGAGGTACCCACCCCGGTGGTCGAGGCCGGCGCGGCCGAGCTGCTCCCCGGCGAGCGCACCGACGATACCGACCTCTGGTTGTCCCAGCGCAAGGCCAAGACCGCTGACGACGGGCCCGACAAGATGGAGGCCCTGGCCAGCGCCCCGGACAAGGCGCCGTCGCTCGCCCACCACCTCATCGACCAGCTGCGCCTCCAGGACCTGGTCCCCGAGGTCCGCGAACTCGCCATCGACCTGTGTTCGCAGCTCGACCACCGCGGCTACCTCGCCGTGCCCCTGCCCGAGCTCTTCCCGGAGGAGAAGCTCGAAGCCGCCGAGCAGGCCTGGGAGGTCGTGCGCCACCTCGACCCCGCCGGGGTCGGCGCGCGCGACCTGCGCGATTGCCTGATGCTCCAGCTCGCCCGCGAACGCGGCGACAACTCCTTCGAGATGACGCTGATCCGCGACCACCTCGACGACGTGCTCAAGAATCGGCTGCCCGCCGTCGCCCAGGCGCTCGGCGTCGATGTCGATCGGGTCAAGGAGGGGGTCGAGGTCATCGCCAAGCTCGACCCCAAGCCGGGCCTGCCGTTCATCGCCGGCGCCAGCCAGTACGTGCTGCCCGACGTCGCCGTCGAACGCGACGAACAGGGTCAATGGGTGGTCAGCGTTCCCGATGATCGGCTGCCCAAGGTGCGCATCAACGAGGCCTACCACCAGCTCTACGAGAACGCCGACGCCAAGGAGAAGCTCTGGCTCAAGGATCGCCTGGTCGGCGCCAAGTTCATCATCGACGCCGTCGCCCAGCGCAAGCGCACCCTGATGCGCATCGTCAGCGAGATCATCAAGCACCAGACCGCGTTCCTCGAACTCGGCCCCGAGCATCTGCGGCCGCTGATGCGCCAGGACATCGCCGACAAGATCGGCATGCACGTCGCTACGGTCAGCCGCGCGGTGAAGGACAAATACATCCAGACGCCGAGCGGGGCCTTGCCGCTCGCCAGCTTCTTCTCCGGCGGCATCGCCACCCAAGACGGCGGCGAGGCGGAGAGTTCGAAGTCGGTG
>JACDEC010000136.1:0-1946 GCA_013816645.1 Planctomycetota bacterium | reverse complement strand
CCAGGCCGAGGACGCCAAGAACCCGCTCTCGGACCAGGAGATCGCCGACATCCTCGCCAAGGACGGCCTGGACATCAGCCGGCGGACGGTGACCAAGTATCGGATTGCGGATGGGATACCGTCGACCCGTCAGCGTCGGTCGTTCTGAGCTGAGCCACGCTGAGCCACGCGCGCAGCGCGCCCCGCAGGGGCGACTGAGCTGAGCCACGCGCGCAGCGCGCCCCGCAGGGGTGACTGAAGTCCGCGGCAGCGCCGTCCCCGCAGGCCGTCCCGGCCGAGGAACGGCGCGAGAGCGGAACGCAAGGAATGGCGGAGGAAGCGACCTGCACTCCCCCGCAGCCCTCTCCCTGCATCCCTCCTCCGCTGCTCCCCCCAACCTCACCTCCTTCCGCCCTTTTTCCCCGCCCCCGATCGGCTAGCCTAGGTCCGTGTCCTTCCGCCTGTTGATCGCGCTCGCGCTCCTGGCGTTCCTGGCCACTCCGGCCTGGTCGCTGGTCGTCGTCCTGGACAACCAGGGCGAACTCGCTGACAGCGACGAAGACCCCGCCAACTCCGCGCCATCTTTCCCGGGCAACGTCATGCCCGGCCGCGACGTTCCCGCGGCCGCTGCGCTGGCCGGCGCCTGGCACATCCGTTGGGACGACTACACCTCGTGGATCGTGGTCGGCGATGGCAGCGGGATGCTGCGCCCGGCCTGGGTGGTGACCTACGACCTGTCCGACAACGTGGTGGTCGCCTACCGCGCGGTCGCCTACAGCGACAAGGCCAAGAACCTGCACATCGATGCGCGCAAGGCGATCATCGCTGGACCGATGCGCGAGGGCTGGTCGCCCGACAGCTTCGCCCTGACGCCGGATGGCAAGGTGTTCACCGTCGATGATCGCAACCAGGACAACACCGGTTCGGTGACCGATACGGTCGCGGCCAGCGCCAAGGGGGCGTTCGAGCGGTTGCGGGCGATTGTGAATGCGTTGGTGCGGGAGGCGAGTTGAGGGGGCGTCCTGATGACTCGAGCGCTTGGAAAAAAGAGAGCCACCGCGAATGCGGTGGCTCTCTGCGTGTTCGGGGAGAGGGGAGCGTCTGGTGCTTCCCCCGCCATGCCTTGCGCTCCGCTCTCGCGGCGTTCCTCGGCCGGCGCGGCCTGCGGTGACGCCGCTGCCGCGGTGCTCGGCACCCGGCTAGGGCCGGGCGGGCGGCAGTGCCGCCCGTGGCTCAGCAGTACGCGTTGAACAGGTTCTCCAGGTACTCCTGGCCCGCGCTCTTGTTCGGCGCGCATTCGCCCTTGGCGAGGATGTACTTCTGCAGGCTCTCGAAGGTGTGCTTGCCGGCTTCGATCTCCTTGCCGATGCCCTTGTCCCAGCTGGCGTAGCGCGTCTTGACGAACTTGTCGAGCTTGCCGTCCTTGACGATGCGGTCAGCGATGACCAGGCCGCGGGCCCAGGCGTCGGCACCGCAGATGTGGCCGTGGAACATGTCCTCGACGTCGTAGCTGTCGCGCCGGACCTTGGCGTCGAAGTTCAGGCCGCCGCTGCCGAAGCCCTTGCACTTCATCACGGTCAGCATCGCCTGCGCGCACTCCTTGAAGTCGTTGGGGAACTGGTCGGTGTCCCAGCCGTTCATGGTGTCGCCGCGGTTGGCGTCGACCGAGCCGAGCACGCCGTTGGCGCGGCAGACCTCGAGCTCGTGGATGAAGTCGTGGCCGGCGAGCAGCGCGTGGTTCTGCTCGATGTTGAGTTTGAAGTGGTCGAGCAGGTCGTACTTGCCCAGGAACGAGCAGACCGTCGCCGAGTCGAAGTCGTACTGGTGCTTGGTCGGTTCGAAGGCCTTGGGCTCGATCAGGAACTGCGCCTTGTAGCCGATCTTCTTGGCGTAATCGACGGCCATGTGGAAGAAGCGCGCGAGGTGGTCGAGTTCGCGACCCATGTCGGTGTTGAGCATGCTGTTGT
>JACDEC010000641.1 GCA_013816645.1 Planctomycetota bacterium | reverse complement strand
ACCCACGCCGCACGCCGCACGCCGCACGTCGCCCTCAGGATCGCGCTCACGAACGCACCGGCTCCGCGACCAGGTCGTAGCCCTTCACCCCGGTGACGCGCACGCGGGTGAAGGCGCCGATCGCGGCGAGGTCGGAGCGGACCAGCGTCGCGGCGTCGACTTCCGAGGCCTGGCCGTAGTGGCGGCAGGCGTACTCGCCGAAGTCGCGCTGGGCGTCGACCAGCACGTCGAGCTCGCGCCCGACCCAGCGTTTCTGACGCTGCTTGTGCAGCTTGCGCTGCTGGACCATGAAGGCGTGGTGGCGGGCCTTGATCACCGCGGCGTCGACCTTGCGCGGCATGCGCTCGGCGGTGGTGCCGTCCTCGTCGCTGTACTGGAAGCAGCCGACCGAGTCGAAGGGTTGGGCGCGCGCGAATGCCATGAGCTCGTCGAAGTCCTCGTCGCGCTCGCCCGGGAAGCCGACGATGAAGGTGGTGCGCACCACCACCTCGGGCATCGCCGCGCGGATGCGCGCCAGGCGCTCTTCGATCTGTTCGCGGGTGGTCCGACGCCCCATCGCTGCGAGCGTACGGTTCGAGGCGTGCTGGATCGGCATGTCCACGTACTTGACCACGTTGGCGGTCTCGGCCATCGCCTGGATCAGCTCGTCGCTGAAATCGTTGGGGTAGCAGTAGTGCAGACGGATCCACGCCTCGGGCGCCGCGGCCGCGACCGCGCGCACCAGCGCGGGCAGGCGGCGCTCGCCGTAGAGGTCCTGGCCGTAGTAGTCGAGGTGCTGGGAGATCATGTTGATCTCCTTGACCCCACGCGCGCCCAGCGTGCGCGCCTGGGCCACCAGCTCCTCCTGCGGCCGCGAACGGTGCTTGCCGCGGAACAGCGGGATGGCGCAGAAGTTGCAGGTGTTGTCGCAGCCTTCGGCGATCTTGAGGAAGGCGAAGTGCGGCGGGGTCAGCTGGCTGCGCTGGTCGTGGCGCAGCCGGTGCGCCGGCGTGTCGGGGAAGTGCTCGCGCACCACCGCGGGGAAGCGGTCGTAGTCCTTGAAGGTCACCCACTGGTCGACCTCGGGGATGTCATCCTTGAGTTCGGCGAGGTAGCGCTCGGTCAGGCAGCCGGCGACGAACAGCTTGGCGCCGGGCTTGCGGCCATCCGCAGCCTTGAAGATGTGGTCGATCGACTCCTGCTTGGCGCCTTCGATGAAGCCGCAGGTGTTGACCAGCACCAGGTCGGCGTCGCCGAGCGTATCGGTCAGCCGGAAGTCGACCGAGCGCAAGGCGGTGACCAGATCCTCGCTGTCGGCGAGGTTCTTGGAGCAGCCCAGGCTGATCAGCGCGGCAGTGCGGTGGCGAGGCGGCATCGGGGGCGGGTTTGTAGTCCGAACCCTCGGGAAATCCACCGCCACCACCATCAGCGTTCGACCCGACCGGGTCCATTGGGACCCAAGCCGATAAGTACTCGCGCAATCGCTCCTGGACTGCCCCGGCCCAGGGGCGATCGTGTGGCCCCTTCGGAAGGATGGCGCCGGTGAAGAAGGACATCCCCGGAATCGACGTGCGGCTTGCGACTTCCGACGATGCCGAGGCCATGAACGGCATGATCGCCGATTTCGCGGCCTTCGAGCGTTTGCCCAATTCGTCGACCGTCGCATCGCTGCGCCACGAACTGGGTCGCAGCGACCGGGTCATCGAGGCGGTGATCGCCTTCCTCGACGGCAAGCCGGTCGGATTCGCCACGTTCTTCCAGACCTACTCGACCTTCGCCGCCCGCCGCGGGCTGTACCTCGAGGACATCTACGTCCGCGAAGAGGACCGCAACCGCGGCATCGCCACCAACATCCTGCGCTTTATCGCCAAGCTGGCGATCACCCGCAACTTCGCCCGCGTCGAGTTCACCGTGCTGCTCTGGAACAACATCGCGATCGAGTTCTTCGAGACGCTCGGCGCCACGCCCAACAGTGCGTGGACGACCTACCGGCTGACTGGCGAGTGGCTGCAACGCCTCGCCAAGGAAAGCGCCGAGCTACCCATCACGAAGTGACGGGGGCCGGGGGGCGGGGGTCAGGGGGCCGGCGAAGCCGCGGCTGGCGCCGCTCCAAAACGCGGAGACAACCTTCCTCCACGCACCGCATCCCCTGACGCGCGCGCGCATCGCTTGCGACCGACCCCCGACCCCTGACCCCCGGCCCCCGTCCCATGTTGAATCCCATCCGTCCCAGCCACTGCCTCGACCATGTCCGCTACGAGATCCGCGGGCCGTTGGCGCGTCGCGCCGCCGAGCTCGAGAAGACCGGGCGCGAGATCATCAAGCTGAACATCGGCAATCCCGGCGCCTTAGGCTTCCGCGCGCCCGAAGCCATGCGCCGC
>JACDEC010000640.1 GCA_013816645.1 Planctomycetota bacterium | reverse complement strand
AACCCTAGCGGCGCGGTCCTGCCGCGCATCCGGCCGATGATCGCCCTGTTGACCGCACCGAGGCCGCTGAACAGTGGGCGTCCCGTCTCCGGAGCCGCCATCCATGCCCATCCGCCGCGCCCTGCTCTCGGTCTTCGACAAGACCGGCATCGTCGACCTCGCCACCCAGCTGCACGCCGCGGGGGTCGAGCTGCTGTCCACCGGCGGCACCTGGAAGGCGCTCAAGGACGCTGGCCTGCCGGTGATCGAGGTCGCCGACTACACCGGCTTCCCCGAGATGATGGATGGCCGGGTCAAGACCCTGCATCCCAAGATCCACGGCGGCCTGCTCTGCGTGCGCGACGATGCCCACCACGTCGCCGCCGCCACGACCAACGGCATCGGCATGATCGACCTGGTGGCGGTCAACCTCTACCCCTTCGAGGCCACCGCCGACAAGCCCGGCGCCACCACCGACGACAAGATCGAGAAGATCGACATCGGCGGTCCGAGCATGCTGCGTTCGGCGGCCAAGAACCACCGCTACGTCACCGTGCTGGTGGATCCCGCGGACTACGCGCGCTGCCTCGCCGAGATGTCCGCCAACGCCGGCGACACCACATCGGCGTTCCGCGCGCGCTGCGCGCGCACCGTGTTCCGCACCACCGCGCGCTACGACGCACTGATCGCCGACGAACTCACCCGCATCGCCGCCGCGGGCGATCCCGCGGTCGCCCAGGGCGAGACCTTCCCGACCGAGACCGCGATCCCGATCCGCAAGATCCAGGACCTGCGCTACGGCGAGAACCCGCACCAGCGCGCCGCGCTCTACGACCTGCGCCTGCCCGGCGCCGCGAGCGTGGTGCGCGCCACCCAGCTGCACGGCAAGGAACTCAGCTTCAACAACCTGATGGACGCCGACGCGGCCTGGGAACTGGTCAAGGAGTTCCCCGCGGCGACCTGCGCGATCATCAAGCACACCAATCCCTGCGGCTGCGCCAGCGGCGACGACCTCACCGCCGCCTTCCTGCGCGCCTACGAAGGCGATTCGCAGGCGGCCTTCGGTTCGATCATCGCGCTCAACCGCGAGCTCGACGCCCGCACCGCGGACGCCATCGCCGATCCCGGCCGCTTCGTCGAGGTGATCATCGCGCCGTCGTTCAGCGAGGAGGCCTTCCGCATCATCACCACCAAGCCGAAGTGGAAGGCCAACGTGCGCCTGATCTCGGCCGGCGCGGTGGCGGCGATCCCGTCGGGCGCGCGCTACGCCAAAAACGTGCTCGGCGGCCTGCTCCTGCAGGATTACGACACCGTCGGCTGGGATCTCGCGGCGCTCAAGACGGTGTCCAAGCGCGCGCCGAGCGCTGCGGAACTGGCCGACCTCGCCTTCGCCTGGCTGGTCTGCAAGCACCTGAAATCCAACGCGATCTGCCTGGTCAAGGACCGCGAGCTCGTCGGCGCCGGCGCGGGACAGATGAGCCGGGTCAACAGCACCTGGATCGCCACCGCCCTCGCCAAGGACAAGGCCAAGGGTTCGGTCCTCGCCAGCGATGCGTTCTTCCCCTTCCCCGACGGCGTCGCCGCCGCCGCGGCCGCGGGCGTGACCGCGATCGTCCAGCCCGGCGGCTCGAAGGGCGACGACGGCGTGATCGCCGAAGCCGACAAGCACGGCATCGCCATGGTCTTCACCGGGGTGCGGCACTTCCGGCACTGAGGCGGACGAGCGCGGCCCGTCCGGGCGCGTCGATCGAGTACGTCAGCCCGGCCATGTGCCGGCGGCGAACAACGAACCGCTCCAGCGGCGGACGCCCGGCAGGCATTCGGCGATCCGTCCGATCCCCGCGGCGAGCGGGATCAGGACCCGTGGCACCCTGGGATGGAGGAAGTCGCGGTGTTCCAGGCGTTCGACGACGTAGCCATGACGGAGAAAGGTGGCGGCGAGTTCCGCGCGCGTGAACGCCATCTCGGTCGGCGACATGCCGAGGCGGGCGCGGCGCGCGACATCGGGCGTGAAGTACCACCAGCGGTTGAGCGGGTTGTCGAGGTTGGGTTCGGTGACCGCGAACCGCGCGCCGGGGACGAGGTGCCGGGCGATCGCCGGCAGGGCGCGGTCGAGGTCGAGATGGTGCAGCACCGACACGCAATAGAACGCGTCAAAGCGACGCCCGGCCAGGGCATCGGGAGCCATGAGGTCCGCGGCGACGAACGCGACGTTGGTCGCCACGACCCGGCGCCGCGCCTCGTCGAGCAGGCGCGGCGCGATGTCGACGGCGACGATGTCGGCGCCGCTCGCGGCCACCTTGCCGGTGAACAGACCGGTGCCGCATCCGAGTTCGAGCGCGCGCACGCCGGGACGCAGGCCCGCCCGGTCGACGATGAAG
>JACDEC010000135.1 GCA_013816645.1 Planctomycetota bacterium | reverse complement strand
ACCCTCGACGGCGTGAAATACCGGCTCGGTTCCGCCGATAGCCCGGAAGGCGGCAAGCGCCGCAAGGACGTGAAGTCGATCGAATACGCCGACTTCCAGGACGTCGACCACGCCAAGGCCACCGGGCTGCTCAACAAGGGAGAGCAGGACAAGGCGGGCGACGCCTTCATCGCCGTGACCAAGAGCACGATCTACGCGGCGCTGCGCGAGCGCAGCTACCTCGACGCCGCCGACGCCTTCATTGCCGCCAAGCAGCCCGACAAGGCCCTGGCCGCGCTCAAGGAGCTCGAAGCCAAGGCGCCGCGCAGCGTCCACCTGCCGCGCGCGGTCGAGCTCGCTTTCGCGATCGAAAAGGGTCGCGGCAATCGGGCCGCAGCGCAGGAGGCGGTCGACAAGCTCAAGAAGAACGCCAAGGATTGGGGCATCGAAGCCGATGTGCTCGCCGCGACCGGCCAGGCTTCGCTCCATCGCGAGGACAAGAAGCTCGCCGAATCGGCCAAGGAGCTCGAACGCATCTGGGGCAGCGTGCTGACGCTCTCGGCGACCAGCGACGAGGACGAGAAGGAGCAGTACGCGCGCGTCGGCGAGCAGCTCGCGCTCGATTACGGCCTCGGCGGCCAAGCCGAGAAAGCCTTCGCCGTCTACAAGAAGCTTATGTACGAATCCCTGGGAGCGCCGCAGGCCCGCGCCCACCTGGCGTACGCCCAGGCGATGTCCACGTCCAAGGACCTGGACAACCTGCGCACCGCCTTCGACCACGCGCTGATCGCCCTGGTGATGCCCGAGGGCGACACCCAGGTGCGCACCAAGGCCAAGAGCCTGGCCCGCACCATCCTCGCCGCCTTCGACAAGGCCGCCGAAGCCGACCCCAAGCTCGCTGGCGAGGTCGCCGAGTACCGCAAATACCTCAACGCGCTGTGAACCGCGGCTCCCACTTCGTCATCGGAACGACCATGCGCAAACTCCTCATCCTCGCCATCGCCTCGGTGATCCATTGCGGCAGCCTCGCTGCCGCGAGCGACAGCCGCGACGTCATCGTGCTCAAGGCCGGCGACCAGAAGCGCCTGTGCTTCATCGATACCGAGACCGATGACGGGAAGCTGAAGTTCCGCAACGCCAGCGGCGGACCGGTCAACGAGATCCGCATCAGCGAGGTGCGTTCGTGGGAATACTTCGAGATGAAGGACGGCGCGTGGGCGCAGGGCGTCGAGCGTCGCGATGGCGGCAAGTACGCCGAGGCTGCCGACCTGTTCAACACCCTGGCGACCAGCACGGGCAAGGAATGGCAGAAGGTCTACGGCGCCTACCAGGAGGGCGTATGCCTCGAACTCGCCGGCAACTTCGCTGGCGCCGCCACGGCGTTCGCGCGGGTCGCCAGCGGCTTCCCGACCCACCGCTTGGCGCTCGAGGCAACCTTCCGCCAGGGCTTCGCGCTGGCCCGAGCCGGCAAGGCCGCGGAGGCTTCCAAGGTCGCCGACCAGCTCACCGAGATCCAGAAGAAGACCCGCAACGCCGGGGCCGAATCGCGCGCCAACGCCATCCGCGCGGTGAACGCCGCCAATGACGGCAAGGCCGACGAGGTGAAGAAGCTCGCCAAGCTGGCGATGTTCAGCGCGCGCGAGGAGCCCGAGACCTACCTGCAGTTCGGTCTGTTCGTCGCCGACTTCCTGCGCGCGCAGAGCAAGTTCAAGGACGCCGAGCTGGAGTACCGACGGATGCTCAACAGCGGCGATATTGATCCCGCCAAGAAGGTGCAGCTGTCGCTCGGCTACGGCATGTGCCTGGTCGAGACCGACAAGCCCAGCGCGCTGGTCGAACTGCTCAAGCTCGACGCCCTGCCCTATGGTTCGGCTGAACAGAAGTGCGAAGCCCGCTACTGGTCGGGCAAACTGATCCTCGACGACGTCAAGGCCGCGAAGCAGGCCGGGGACGATCAGGACGAGAAGAAGTCGGGGTTCATCAAGGAACAACTCGCCGCGGCGCGCTTCCTGCTGCAGGCCGCGGCGGATTCGTCGAGCACCCATCCGAGCAAGGGCATGGCCAAGGCGGAGCTCGATGCCATGGGTCCCGACCCCGACGCCCCGGTCGAAGCCAAGGGCGACCAGGCCGGCGCGGGCGCCGCCAAGTAGGCTTCAGGATCTCAGCGACTGGGCGAAGCCGACGCCACGATCATCGCCGCGAGCCCGAGCCGCAGCGGGCGCACGGCTCGCCCGGCGTCGAGCGCTCGGGCGATGCCGGCGCAGGCGGTGAGCAGGTGCGCGGTATCGAACGGCCAGCGCAGCGGATCGGCCTCGGCGAGGTGGTGCGAAGCAGTATCGAGCAGGCGCCGCGCGCCCCGCGTGCGCCCGCTGGCGAGGTGGTGGTTCACCGCCGCCAGCTGGATGAGTCCCTTGAGATAGGCGCGATCGGCCCCCCGGTAGGTCCTCCAGACCACTTCCCAGGCTTCGTGCGCGGCCCACCATGCTCCGGCGTCGAACAGGTCGGCACCGTGGCGCAACTGCGCCGCGTGCAGCCGCGACGCGTGGCGCGGATCGTCCATGCGCGCTGGCGGCGCTATTGCTTCTTCGTCGCCGGCGCGGGCGCGGCGCCCTCGGTGGCCGGCTTGGCTGGCGCGCCTTCCGCGGCTGGCGCGCCTTCCTTCGGCAGTCCGGCGCCCGGCATGATCCCGGGATCAGCGGTCATCAGGTCGACCGGGTTCTTGGCCGCCTTGTCGCTGGTGATGGTGATCGCGATGGCGAATTCGCCGTTCGGGTAGACTTTCTTGAATTCGGCGGCGGCGCGCGGGAACTGCTCTTCGAGCATCTTCAGTTGCTGGATCATCTCGGCGAGCGTCGGCTCGCGACCGCTGACGATGCCGTAGCGCTTGCGCAGTTCGTCGAGCTCCTTGCGGGCCTGGTTGAGCTGCTCGCGCACGGCTTCGGCGCTCGAGCCAGACTGCAGGGTGCCCGCCAGGGAGAGCGGCTTGCCTTTGCGCACGACTTCGGCGGTCAGCGTGTCGCCGATCTTGAGCGCCGAGATCAGGTTCTGCAGCTCGACGACCGAGCGCACCACGGTGCCGTTGAGGGATTTGAGCTTATCGCCGCTCTGGATCCCCATGGCGGCAGCGGTCGAACCGACGGCAACGCCGGCGACCGGCAGGCCATTGGCCGCCGGATCATCGATGCTGCCTTCGTCGATCTGCACGCCCAGGCGCGGCTTCTCGGTGACGGTGGTGGTCGCGGTGGGAGCCGGCCGGTCGGCGGCGGGTGCGGTCGCGGCAGCGAACACGGCAAGCAGCGGCAGGGCGACGAAGCGCAGCGCTGGGCGCATCACAGCTCCCGGATGCGCGGAGCGCTGGGCTTGGGCTTGGAGCCGTCGAGCTTCACCGCGAGCGACCAGGCATCGCCACCGACTGGCTGGGCCGGGGCGAGTTCACCGGGCGCGGGCGCGATGCCGGCGGTATTCCAATGGTAGGTCATGGTCCAGGCCGGCATCCAACGGGCGAGCCCCAGGGCCTGTTGGATGGTGGGCGACTGGGTGAACCCGGAACCCGGGTTGGTCTCGCGCTCGGCGAGCGCGCGCTTGGTCTCGGCAAGCTCCTTGGCGAACTGCTGGACATCGTTCTGGCTGCGCGCCGTGCGGCGGGCTTGCCAGTCGCGGAAGCGGCGCTCGGCTTCGCTGTCGATGCGATCGTAGGGGATGCTGACCGGCCATTCGCGCAGTTCACCGTCGAGCACGATGCGTTGACCGTTGCGGATGACGGTGACCTGGATCGGGTCGCCGGTGTTGCTGCTGCCGACTTCCTGGCGCAGCGAATTCATGCCGGAGATCGTCGTGCCATTGATCGCCGGGATGACGTCGCCGACCTGGACGCCCATGTGCTCGGCGGCGGTACCGGGGAAGACCTGGCGGACGTAGACGCCCACCTCGGGGCTGATGCCGTTGGCCGTTTGGACGTTCAAGGGCACCGGGCTCATCTCGACGCCGAGCATGGGGCGGGTGTTGCCGCTGACGTAGCCATCGGCCTCGGCGTGACTTATGCCAACAACGCAGGCCGCCAGAGTGGCTGAGCGGAGGAGGGGAAATAGGATATGGCGCATGCAGGGCTCCGGCGGTGCTCATGCTAGACGAGCGCTGGGTGCGGCAACTTACAAGGTCTTTATGGAGAACGCGACGACCGAGCCGAACACCGGCGTTGAGCGTCAGGCCGTCGGTTCCCCGAAGATCGCAGCGATGAACGCATCGGCATCGAATGGCTGCACGTCGTCCATCTGCTCCCCGACACCGATGTAGCGTACGGGCAGTCCGAGTTCGCGGCGGATGGTGATCGCGGCGCCGCCCTTGGCGGTGCCGTCGAGCTTGGTGAGCACCAGGCCGGTGACGCCCATCGCCTTGCCGAAGACCTTGGCTTGTTGCACCGCGTTCTGGCCGGCGGTGGCATCGAGCACCAGCAGCGTCTCGTGCGGAGCACCCGGCGCGCACTTGTGGATGACGCCGCGCATCTTCTCCAATTCGCGCATCAGGTGCTCTTTGTTGTGCAGCCGTCCCGCGGTGTCGATCAGCACGACGTCGAGACCGCGGGCTACGGCGGCGGTCACCGCGTCGTGGGCGACCGCGGCCGCGTCGGCGCCGGTGTGGGTCTTGACGATGTCGACGCCGACCCGCTGGGCCCAGATCGACAGCTGTTCCACCGCGGCGGCGCGGTAGGTGTCGCCAGCGGCGAGCAGCACGCTGCGACCCTGGTCCTTGAAGCGTTTGGCCAGCTTGGCGATGGTCGTGGTCTTGCCGGCGCCATTGACGCCGACCACCAGCACCACGGTCGGACCGGCCGCCGCCCAGGCCAGCTCGTCGCCCTCGGGAACCGCGAGTTCGCTGCGCAGGCTCTGCTTGAGGAAGGCGAGCAGCTCCTGGCCCGGCGCGACCTCGCCGGCTTTGTAGCGCCGCTTGAGTTCGGCGACGATCTCCTCGCTCTTGGTCACGCCGATGTCGGCGCGCAGCAGGGTGTCCTCGAGTTCGTCGAGGAATGCCTGGTCGATGCGTCGACCGCGACCGATCAGCGTGAGCAGCGCGTCGCCGACCGCGGAACGGGTCTTGGCGAGGCCGGTGGTGACCTTCTGGAAGAATTGGCCAATCGCTTTGAACATGCTGCGCCCTCTCGTCGGCTTTCAGCCGCCGAGGCTGGCTGCGCCAGCCCGACCTGCTGAAGCGGCCGGTCGGAGGGCTTGCCCCCGCTCGCTGTCGCTCGGGGGGTTGTTGTACGAGGGGGCTATCCGCCCCCTCGAGCTCCCCCGCCTCGCGTCAGCGGACCACTCGGATCGCTGTGGGGTGCCGACGAGTGATCCGAGCCGCGGCTGGCTGCGCCAGCGCGGAAGAGCATCGCAGCGCGGAAGGTTCGGGGAGTGCATCGGCGTCGGCGAGCAGGCTTGCGGTCGGGGCGGGAAGTCCAGCGCACGCCGGGGGTGGCCCGACAGCGCGCGGATCAGCTGGCGGCGGCGAACTTGGGGAGCTTGGCCAGCTCGGTGTCGAGGTCGACGGCCCGGGCGCTCGGCCACAGGCGCTCGAGCCGGTAGAACTCGCGCATCTCCTCGCTCATCGCGTGGACCACGACGTCGAAGCAGTCGAGCAGCAACCAGCCGCTCTCGCCCTCGGCGGGGGAGTGGCCGATGCCGTGCTGCTTGCAGAAGCGCAGGACCTCGTCGGTGATCGCGCCGACCTGGCGGTCGCTGCGTCCGGTGACGATGACCACGTAGTCGACCAGGGCGCTGCGCGGCAGCTCGAGCACCACCACGTCGGCGCCGCTCTTGTCTTGGGCCAGGCGGGCGGCGTGGAGGGCGAGGTCGCGGGAGCCGAGGGTCATGACAGGGGGATCTCCGCCGAGACTTTAGGGAGAGGGGGCGGCGGACAAGCCGCAACGGGGCAAGCTGTCGAGACTTGGCGCAGGAGCGCGGATGCTTCCCATGGCCGCCATGAATCCAGTCCCGCTCATCCGTGCCGCGCGCATCCGCGGGCGGGTGCGTCAACTCGGGCGCGAACTCGCCGGCGCCTTCGCCGGCAATCCTGGGCGCGTGCCGGCGATCGTGGCCCTGCTCGATGGCAGCTTCTGCTTCGTCGCCGACCTGGTCCGCGCCATCCCGGTGCCCGACCTGCGCCTGCACTTCGCGCGCGCCGCGAGCTACCACGGCGGCACCGTGTCCTCGGGGAGCGTGACGATCGATGCCCTGCCCAGCTGCGTCGGGGCCGATGTGCTGGTGGTCGACGACATCCTCGACACCGGGCGCACCCTGGCTGCGGTGGTCGCCGCCTTGCATGCCGGCGGTGCGGCGCGGGTGCGCACCTGCGTGCTGCTCGACAAGCCGGCGCGGCGCGTGCCCGTCGACGGGGTGCGCCTGCGCGCCGATTTCGTCGGGTTCACCATTCCCGACCGCTTCGTGGTCGGCTACGGCCTCGACCATGACGGCCGATACCGGCACCTGCCCGACGTGTGCGTCCTCGACGGCGTCGCGATCGCCTAACAGCCGGCTAACGCAGGGCCGAGAGCAGGCTGGCGCGATCGTCGGTCCAGGGGTTGACCGGCAGGGCGGTCGCGCTCAGCGGCGGGAACAGCTCGCGCAGCGCCGGGTCGGTGAACTGGCGGCGATCCTCGATCAGCAGCATCCACACCGACTGGTGCAGCCACCAGTCCTCGGCGTCGCCATCATCGACCACCGCGGCGCAATCCCAGCGCAGCGCGCGCGCGCCGCCGCGCACCACCGGGACCAGGTCGAGGTGGCGGTTCGACACGTGCACGCAGAGCACGCCACCGGGCGCGAGGTGCCGGCGATAGAGCGCGAAGGCCTCGACGGTGAGCAGGTGCATCGGGATGGCGTCGCTCGAGAAGGCGTCGACGACCAGCACGTCGAAGGCCTGGTCGACCTCGGTGGCGAGCCGGATGCGCGCGTCGCCGCTGACCATCTCGACGCTCCCGCGGCAATCGGCGAGATAGGTGAACCAGGCGCGCGCCAGCCGCTCGACCCCGGGATCGAGTTCGTAGAAGCGCACAGTGTCGAGCGGACTCGCGTAGGTCGCGAGCGTGCCCACGCCCAGGCCGATGACGCCGATGCGGCGGCCGCGCTCGGCCGCCGGCGCGAGGATGCGCCCGACTCCGCTCGAGGTGCCGTAGTACGCGGTGGGCATGCGGCGGGTGCGCTCGTCCTGCAGCTGCAGGCCATGGCGCGTGCCGCCATGGCGCAGCTCGCGGAAGCGCACCTGATCGCCGGCATGGCGCTGCTCGCGCACCGCGAGGGCGCCGTAAAAGCTGCGTTCGACCGCGATCGCGCGCAAGCCGATGCGCTCGAACCACGCGACCAGCACGCCGGCGGCGATGGCGCTGACCGCCCAACCCCAGGCTGGCAGCCGTCGGGCGGTGTGCGGGCGACCGGCCACCAGGGCGAGCAGGCAGCAGACGAGCAGGCCGAAGCGGTATTCGGCGTAGGTCGCGAACAGCAACGGCGCAGCGAAGACCACGAACAAGCCGCCGATGACGCCGCCGGCCGAGATCGCCAGGTAGAATCCGGGGAGCGCGCACGCCTGCGGGCGCAGGCGGTAGAGTTC
>JACDEC010000639.1 GCA_013816645.1 Planctomycetota bacterium | reverse complement strand
GCCCCGTTCTCAGTGCGGGTCCAGGGGCGAGAGCCCCGTTCTCAGTGCGGGTCCAGGGGCGAGAGCCCCTGGCGGGCGTAGCGGGCAGAGCCCGCGAACAGCAATCCCCCGAGGCGGCCTGCGCCGCCGAGCGGGGACCGGCTTGGTTTCGCGTAGCGAAACATGCTGGCGAAGCCGGCATCGCCACAGGCCGACGGCGCAGCCGCATGCGCAGCATGCCCCGCCGGCTCCGCGGCGGGGTCGGGCTGGGGCGCAAGCCGAGTTCAGCCTTGCGATTCGACGATCTCGCCGTCGATCACGTAGGCGCGGTGCGAGTTGCGCTGCTCGTCGAGCAGGCGGTGCAGCTCGCTGGCCGCGAGGTCGACGAGGTCGTCGCGACGGGTGATCACCGCGGTCGGGCGCTTGACCCAGTCGAGCACGCGCTCGTCGCCGATCACCACGCGTTCGCACTTGCCGCCCAGCGCCTTGAGCGCCTGGATGGCGGCGACGCCCTCGATGTCGGGCATGATCACCGCGTCCGGCGGCTCCTTGAGCGCGCCGGCCCGGGCCGGGACCTGGGCGATGTCGTTGAACACCAGTTCGCCGTGCATCGGCAGCGTCTCTTCCATGAAGGCGCAGTGCACGCCGGCGAGCTCCTTCATGCTCTCGGCCTCGGGGAGCGTGACGCCGCGGACCTCGCGCACCCGGCCGATGAAGGCGATCCGGCGGCAGCCCTTGCGGATCAGGTGGCGGGCGGCGAGGTAGCCGCTGCGGAAGCTGTGCGGCACCACGCTCGAGGCGTTGCAGCGGCACGGGCTGGTGCCGACCACCAGCATCGGGCGGCGCAAGTCGGCGAGCTGCTTGAGGTGTGGCTCGTGGGCCAGGCCGATGCAGAGGATCACCCGCCCGGGGCGGCGGATGCGGTCGACATCGGGACCGTAGGCCGGATCGCCGGGAGTGATGTGGTAGCGTTCTATCTCGATGCCGTCGGCCTGGCAGCGCTCGACCAGGCGGCGCTCGATGTAGCCGTAGAAGTCGTCCTTCACCTCGGCCGAGGTCGAGCCGACCAGCAGGGTCAGCTTGCGGTTGGGCAGGCTGCGGACGAACAGGCCGACGCCGCGCCGCGCGGTGCACAGACCCGATTCCATCAGCCGGCTGACCACCTTGGAGATGGTGTTGGGACTGGCCGAGAAGCGCTTGGCGAGGGTGCGCACCGAGGGCAGCCGGCTCGACGCGGGATAGGATCCCGCTTCGATATCGGCGCGCATGACGCGGTAGATCTCCTCCTGGCTCGCCTTCTCCTTGACGTTGCCGCCCTTCACGGGTTCCGCGGCATCAGTCTCGACATCTTCAGGCTCGTCGGGCGGCAGCATAGGCGCGGTATCACACGCCGGCCGCACCCGATGTCAAATATCAATCCCAGTGATAATGCCCGTGGTTTGCAGGCTTAAGACCAACACCGCCGTGGCTTGACCGGCGCAGCGCTCGGGGCGGGGTCCGGCGCTGCGGCTTCGCTCAGGTCGCACCCGCCCTGGCGGCAGCCTGACGAGCGACCTGCGGACGCTGGTCGTGCGCGCTGGCGGGGGATTCCCGTTCCAGCCACGGCGGCAGGCGGGCTTCGCGGATCTCATCACGCTCGACAGCGACCCATGGCGGCGGGGGCCGCCTCACGGGATCATCCCGGCTGCGGTCCGCTCGAGGCGCGCGTGCGGTCCGATCATCGCCTGGAGCGCGCGGGCGTCCTCGATGGCGTGTCCATCGACCACATTGGTGAAATAGACGTGGACGTCCCTGCCTTGCTCCAGCCAGGCGCTGATGTCGAGGGCGTCACGCTGCAGCAGCTCCTGGGGGTAGGACGCGCGCGCATGCCCATCCGGACCGTGGCGGCGCACGTAGACGAGGTCGGCGTCGTTGCCTTCCAGGCACAGGCAGCGCGGGAGGTCGCTGATGCAGATGGCGACGTCATGGCGATCGCAGAGGTCGTAGACGTGGTCGGTGAGCCAGTCGGCGCTGCGGAATTCGACCGCGACCGGGGCCCGTGCGTCGCCCATCGCGTCCTCGAGCTCGCAGAGGAAATCGGCGAGCAGCGTGGGGTCGCGGTGCAGGGTCGGCGGCAGCTGGACCAGCAGCGGCCCGCGGCTGGCGCCCAGGCCCTCGGCGGCATCGAGGAAGGTGCGCAGCTCGTGGGCGCAGTCGCGCAGGCGCTTGCCGTAGGTGATCGCTTCCCACAGCTTGAGCGCGAACAGCAGGTCCGGTCCGGCAGCCTGGCGCCAGCGCGCGATCTGCCGCGCGTTGGGCACCGCCCACGAGGAAGCCGTGACCTCGACGGCCGAGAAGTGCCCGGCGTAGTGGGCGAGCCAATCGCGCGGGCGCAGGTGCGCGGGGTAGAAGCG
>JACDEC010000638.1 GCA_013816645.1 Planctomycetota bacterium | reverse complement strand
CGCGTGGCGGCCCCACATCCTTTTTTCGTCAGGAAACCCCATGTCCTCCTCCTTGGCCGGGCACACGCCCGGTCTCATCGGGCTCGTGGTCGCGCTCGCCGCTGCCAACCCCGCGTGTGGCGAAGAAGCCCACGCCCATCCCCATTCTGCTCCTGCGATCCCCAGCCCCCGGCTCATCGATATCTCGCTCGATGTCCTCACCGCCGCTGGTGGCTCGACCGTCGAGGATGCCGACCTCGGCGGGCTCCAGGCCGGGCATCACGATCCCGCGCGACGCGGCTTCACCCTGCAGCAGGTCGAAATGGCGCTGGTCGGTGCCGTCGACCCGTACTTCACCGCGTCGGCCTACGCGGTGATGGGCGAGGAGGGCGTCGAACTCGAGGAGGCCTATGCGCTGACCACCTCCCTGCCGCACGACCTGCAGGCCAAGGCGGGATATTTCCTCACCGAGTTCGGCCGGACCAATCCGACCCATCCCCATGCCCTGCCCTGGCTGACCCGGGCGGTTGTCGCCACCCGCATGTTCGGTGCGGATGGCACCCGCGCCGCCGGCGTGCGTCTGGCCTGGCTGGCGCCGCTGCCCTGGTACAGCCGGGTGCTGGTCTCGGGGCAGAACCCGGCGGACGACACCGCGGCGAGCTTCCGTGGCCTGGTCGACGAGGACGATTCCACGATCACCGTCGGCGGACGGCCGCGCCTGGACGACGAGCAGACGCACGCGCTCGGCGATCTGCTCTGGCTGTTGCGCTGGGAGAACGGCGGCGACTTCGGCGACGTCTCGGCCAAGCTCGGCGTGTCATTCCTGTCCGGGGCCAACGCCACCGGCGGCGACGCACAGACCCGCATCTACGGGATCGACGCGGTGGCCAAGTGGACCCCGCCGGGCGGACGTCAGGGCCATCCCTTCGTGCAGGTCGAGGCCGAGGTCATCCGCCGCGACTTCCAGGCCGACGCCTTCGACGACGGCATCACCCCCCCTCTGGCCGCCGAAGAGCTCCACGACCAAGGTGGCTACGCCCAGGCGCTCTACGGTTTCATCCCCGGATGGGCCGCCGGTCTGCGCGGCGAGTGGGCGGGCGGCGATGGTGGCAATAGTGGCGATGCCCGCAGGAACGATCCCGCGCGCGCCGATCGCATCCGGCTCTCGCCGCTGCTGATCTGGAACCCATCGCATTTCTCCAAACTGCGGTTGGAATACGACTACGACCGCTTCGACCATCCGACCGCCGACGGGGACGACCAGGCGCACGCGGTCTGGCTCGGACTCGAGGTCCTGTTCGGCGCGCATCCCGCGCACAGCTTCTGAGGACCGCCATGCCTGCCATCCCGCGCATGCTTCCGCCTATAGCCATCGCCCTGGTCCTGCTCGTCGGGCTGGGCGCCGAGGAGCGGCTGCGGGTCTGCGCCAGCGTGCCCGATCTCGGCAGTATCGCCCGCGCGGTGGGCGGCGACCTCGTCGAGGTCACGGTCTTCGCCAAGGGTGGTGAGGATCCCCACTTCGTCGAACCGCGGCCGTCGTTCATAAAGGCGCTGGCGCGCGCCGACGCGCTGATCGAGATCGGTATGGAACTCGAGATCGGCTGGCTGCCCGCGGTGGTCCAGCAGGCCGGCAATGGCCGGGTCCAACCCGGGGCCCGCGGCCGGATCACCGCCGGCGACGCGATCACCCCGCTGGGCGTGCCGACCGGTCCGATCGACCGCAGTCAGGGCGATGTCCACGCCATGGGCAATCCGCACTTCCTGCCCGATCCGCTCGCCGGCGTCGCGATCGCCCGGCTGCTGCGCGATCGCTTCGCCGAATTGCGACCGGGGTCGTCGGCAGCCTTCGCCGCGAACTACGCGGCCTTCGCCACCGCCATCGCCGAGGCCCTGGCCGGCGCCTCAGCGGCGCAGACCCTGGGCAGCGAGCAGGTGCTGGACGGCGTCGAGCAGGGAACGCTCGACGCGCAGCTCGCCAAGAGCGGCACCGCGCTCGGCGGCTGGCTCGCGGCGCTCAAGCCGTGCGCGGGCCTCGCCGTGGTCGCCGATCACGATCTGTGGCCGTATTTCGCCAAGCGTTTCGGCCTGCGCATCGTCGGGTTCCTCGAACCCAAACCCGGACTGCCGACCACCAGCCGTCACCTCACCGCGATCGCCGCGCAGATGTCGGCGCAGCAGGTCGCGGTGATCATCATCAATCCCACCTTCGACCGTCGTCATGCCGAGACGGTCGCGAAGCGGACCGGCGCGACCATCGCGTCCCTCGCCCATCAGGTCGGCGCCGCGCCGGGCACCGACGAATACCTCGCCTTCATCGCCTACGACGTGGCCGCATTGGCCGCGGCCGTACCGGTCCGCACGCCGTGAGCGGTTCCGAGCCATCCCCGGCGCAGAGC
>JACDEC010000637.1 GCA_013816645.1 Planctomycetota bacterium | reverse complement strand
CACAGGCGCCGGCCGCGTTGTTTCCGGGTGCCAGCACCCGTCTCGCATCGGCTGCGCTGGCCACCGGGAAATGGCGGGCTAGCGTCGCGCATGGCCAACGACGATACGCGGGGCGTCACCGGCGCGGACGGACCGAAACCCTCGGTCGCCCCGGTCATGTACGTGAACACCAATGATGCGTTGCGCGCGCCATTGACCGTGCTCGCGCTGCTGGTGCCGATCGGCCTGCTCGCCGAGCTGCTGCGCGCGGCGGGGTCGGCGGCGCGCGAACCGGTCCGTCAGACGCTCTCCGATCCCCTGCTGACCAGCCTCGGGCAATTCTTCAGTCTCGACCGCCCCTGGCTGGCGGTCGCGCTGCTCGCCGTCGGCGGCCTGATCGTCCACGTCGCCGGGCGCTATTCCTGGAAGCCGCCGGCGCTGCGCATCCTCGCCCTGGCCTTCGTCTGGGGATTCATCTGGCTGGTGGTGCGCGTGGCCATCGGACTGGCGAGTCGCCAACTGCATCCCGACGGCCTGCTTGGCGATGGCGGCCTGGTCGTCGCCGGCGCCCTGCAGGAGGAACTGCTTTTCCGCGCGGTGATCCTCGGCGGGCTGCTCGTGATGTTCGGCGTGCTCGACATGGTGGATTGGGTGCGCTATCCGCTGGCGCTCGGGCTGTCCGCGGCGTTCTTCAGTCTCGCCCATACCGGCATCGTGAATCACCATCCCGGGGCGGAGGTCTTCGCGTGGCCGACGTTCATCGAACGGGCGTTGGCGGGAGCGCTGTACGGCTACGTGTTCATCCGCCAGGGGCTGGCGGTGTGCACGCTGGCGCATGCGGGGTACAATGTGGCGCTGCTGATGGGGTTGAGCAGGTACGTCTGAGTTGATGGATCACGACTGTTGCTAGCGCAGGCGCACGCGCAGGCGCAGGCGCAGGACAGCCGATGGACAGCCGCTGGGGATCCCCTCGAACTGGAGGCTTGCTGGGACGCTGCCGCTGGCGCGGGGTCATGAGGGATCGGGATGTTTGAGGCTGATCATCAGGGCTTTGATGCGGCAACCCAGAGCATCGCTGCGCTGGACCAGCGGTTCGACTTGGTCGAGGGGAAGGAGCCCGCAGTCGCCAGCCATAGCCAGGTGCGTGATCACTTCATGGCAGGATCCCAGCGCAATGGCGAGGAAGCGGTGGAAATCTGGGTCAGAGGCTCGTCCAGCGCCCTCGGCTATATTCGCAGCGACCGATGCCACTGCGCGTCGGAGTTGATTCTTCTCGCTATATTCGAGTCCACCGCTGACCGCGTAAACGTCTCGGACGACGCTTCGTGCCTCGTTCCAGATCCGCAGATTCATCAACCTCTTCATGCCCGGTCTCCTTGGCCCGCCAGAGGACCGGTCGCGCGCAAGCCGTCACACCCCCGAGCGCAGCGAGCGGGGTTGACGGCGAGCACGACCGGTACGCTGGCGGGGGCAGGAGCCGGTACATCCCTTTAATTATCTCGTCCGTCAGCGACAGCGTCCAAACGCCCGTCCGATGCATCAACGCCTCCAGCAGCTGCCCATCGGCTGTCCCACGCCGGCCCCAGCGCCAGCGCCCGCCTCCGATCCTGACCCACATCACCTACCCGCCCAACACCCGCGCGGCATCCACCGCCCCGTAGGTGAACACCAGATCCGCGCCCGCGCGCCGGAACGCGATCAGGCTCTCGAGCAGGCACTTCTCGTAATCCAGCCAGCCCTTCTCCGCCGCGGCCTTGAGCATCGCGTACTCGCCGCTGACGTGGTAGGCGGCGACCGGCAACGCGGTCTGCGCGCGCACCGCGCGCACCACGTCGAGGTAGGGCAGGCCCGGCTTGACCAGCAGCCAGTCCGCGCCCTCGGCCTCGTCGAGCGCGACCTCGCGCAGCGCTTCGCGGACGTTGGCGGGATCCATCTGGTAGGTCTTCTTGTCGCCGGATCGCGGCGCGGAATCGAGGGCGTCGCGGAACGGGCCGTAGAACGCCGAGGCGTACTTCACGCAGTAGCTGCAGATCGCGACCTCGGTGAAGCCCGCCGCGTCGAGCGCTTCGCGGATCGCCCGCACCCGCCCGTCCATCATGTCCGAGGGCGCGACCACGTCGGCGCCGGCCCGCGCCTGGGCGACCGCCATCGCCGCGAGCAGCGGCAAGGTATCGTCGTTGACGATGCGTCCGTCGCGCAGCAGGCCGTCGTGGCCGTCGGAGGAATACGGATCGAGCGCCACATCGGTGATCACCGCCAGCCCGGGCAGCACGGCCTTGAGCGCGCGCACGCAGCGCTGCAGCAGGCCGTCGGGGTTGACCCCCTCCTCGCCGCGCGGCGACTTGCGCGCATCGGGCAGCGCCGGGAACAGCGCCACAGCGCGGATGCCCGCCGCG
>JACDEC010000636.1 GCA_013816645.1 Planctomycetota bacterium | reverse complement strand
GTGTACGCCGAGGTCGCGGCGCGATACGGCCTGGAGCGCCAGGCCGAGGACCTTGAACGCGCTTTCCCGGACGCCTTCCGTGCCGTGCTGTCGCGTTGGCCGGTGCCGTACGGCGCCGACGACGAGGATGCGCGGCGCTTCTGGGCCGAGGTGGTGGGCGCGACCTTCGGCGAAGCGCTCAGCTACGAGATCGTCGTCGAACTCTACGACACCTTCGCCACTGCGGCGCGTTGGCGGGTGCTGCCCGGAGCGCGCGAAGCCCTGGCGCTGGTGCGCGAGCGCGGCCTGCCCGCGGCGGTGGTCAGCAATTTCGACTGCCGACTCGCACCGTTGCTGCGCGACCTCGCGCTGGGCCCATTCGCGCAGATCGTGGTGTCGGCGACGGTCGGTGCGGCCAAACCCGACCCGGCGGCGCTGATCGCCGCCTGCCGCGCGTGCGGCGTGGCACCGGAAGCGACCGTGCATGTCGGCGACAGCGAGCGCGAGGATGGCGGATGCTGCCGGCGCGCCGGCGTCCGCTGGCTGCCCGTCGATGCGGCCCAGGGGATTCCCTTGGCTGCGCTCGCCGCCATCCTCGACGCCCGATGAGCACCCCACTGGTTGTCCGCCTGCCCAACTGGGTCGGCGACGTGTGCATGGCGCTGCCGGCATTGCGTCACCTCGCCCGTCTGCCCGGAGTGTCCCTCCAGGTGGTCGGCAAAGCCTGGGCGGGCGACCTGCTCGCCGGCTTCCCCTGGCGTTTTCAGCGCGCCGGCGGCGGCATCTGGGCCGAGGCCGGTGCGATCGCAGCGCTGGGCGGCGAGCGCGGCGTGCTGTTGACCAATTCGCTGAGCACCGCGTTGGCGATGCGACTCGGTGGCGTTGCCGCAGTCGGCTATCGCGGAGACGGTCGGTCGCTGCTGCTGGGCATGGGCGTGCAGCGCCGACGTGGCGAGCACGAGGTCGAAGCCTTCTACCGCCTGGCCCTGGCCTGCGAGCGCGACTCGCCGTGGGCCTACTGGCACCGCCGATCTCGTCTCGAAGATGGTTCGCCGCTGCCCCAGGACCCGCCGCCGCGCCTCGGCCTGGTCCTGGCCCTGCGTCACCGCGAGCAGGCCGCGGCGGTGCTCGCCGCCGCGGGTATCGCGCCGCCCTATACCGTGCTTTGCCCGCTCGCGATCGGAACGACGCACGGACGTTCCAAGGTGTGGCCGGAATTCGCCCGGTTGTGCCGCGACCTGGTCGGCGCCGGGCGCACGATCGTCGCCTGTCCGGGACCCGGCGAGGACGCTGCGACGGCCGCCGCATTGCCGGGCGCGACGCTGCTCAGCGGCTTGGAACTGGGCGCCTACGCCGCGATCCTGGGCAATGCGCTGCGCGTGGTCGCCAACGATTCGGGCCCGATGCACCTGGCCGCCGCGGTCGACGCGCCGGTGGCGGGCATCTTCGGAGTCGCCGATCCCGCGCGCACCCGCCCATGGGGTGCGCGCGCAGTGACGTTCGGAGGCGCCAAGGGCTGGCCACCCTACGAGCAGATCCTCGCCTGGGCGCTGGATGGGACGGTGCTGGCAGGCGGTGGGGACCTTGCCCGTCGCTGATTGCCGGGGGCGGCCTCCGGGGTACGAGGTCGGTCTGGAGCATCATCATCATGGCTCGTCTGCGCACCCACCTGTTCGCCGCCACGTCGTTCATCCTGCTCGCCGCCTGCAGCGACGGCGGCCACCGCGTCGAGGGCAGCCATCATCACGCCGCGACGGTGGCGGTGATCGCCGCCAAAGACGCGATCGCGGTAGTCCAGCCGACGGCCGGCAATGCCTGCGCCGGGGTCGTGCGCTTCAGCGAGCGCGAGGGTCACGTGCTGATCGTCGCCGACATCTCGGGTTTGTCGCCGAACGCACGGCACGCCGTGCACATCCACGAGTTCGGGGACGCCAGTTCGGTCGACGGCTTGAGCGCTGGTGGTCACTACAATCCCGAGGGCCATCCGCATGGCGGGCTCGATCACGACGAGCGTCACGCCGGCGACCTCGGCAACCTGATGGCCGATGGCAACGGCGTGTGCCATGTCGAGATCAGCGTCACCAACTGTTCGATCGGCGGGGCCCGCAACCCCATCCTCGGTCGTTCGCTGGTCATCCACGCCAAGGAGGACGACCTGGTCACCCAGCCGAGCGGCAACGCGGGACCGCGCATCGCGGTGGGCGTGATCGGGGTGGCGGGTCCAGGCGAGCGCCCGGCGGCCGCGCCCGCCAAGTAGCACTGGCCGCACGCTCGTGGAACTGGCTGCCGGCGCGATGGCAGCCCCTTGCAACGCCGCTCCTACGCCTATGAAAGCGCTTCCACGCGCATGGGCAACGGTCCGACCATCTACGATATCGCTTCACGGGCCAAGGTCGGCAT
>JACDEC010000635.1 GCA_013816645.1 Planctomycetota bacterium | reverse complement strand
GTCGGCTTCGGCCAACAACCGGCGGCCCTCTTCGTCATTGGTGCCGTCGAGGCGCACCACGAACGGTACGTTCGGCTGCACCTGGGCGAAGGCCTCGATCAGGCCCTTGGCCACCTCGTCGCAGCGTGTGATCCCGCCGAAGATGTTGAAGATCACGGCGCGGACCTTCTTGTTGGCGAGGATGACCTCGACTGCCGCGACGATCGCGTCGGCCTTCGAGCCGCCGCCCGCGTCCAGGAAGTTCGCCGGCTTGCCACCCGCCTGGGCGACGACGTCCAACGTCGACATCACGAGCCCCGCACCGTTTCCGAGGATGCCGATGTCCCCGTCGAGCTTGACGTAGGTCAAGCCGCGCTCCTTGGCCATCTGCTCCTCCGCGTCCTCGCCGGAAGGATTGCGCAGAGCGGCGTTCTCGGGATGACGGAAGAACGAATTGTCGTCGAGGGTCACCTTGGCGTCCAGCGCCCGCAGCTGACGCTCCGGCGTGACGATCAGCGGGTTGACCTCGATCAGCATGGCGTCCTCGGCCACGAAGGCCTCGTAGAGCTTTGCCAGCATGGCCCCCACCGGGCGTACGAGGTCTGCGTCCACGCCGGCGTCGAAGGCCAGCCGCCGCCCGTGGAAGTCCTGGAAGCCGAGCAGCGGGTCGACGTGCAGGGTCGCAAGTGCTTCGGGGTCCTCCTCGGCCACCTGCTCGATGTCCATGCCGCCCTTGGTGGACAGCATGACGAAGGGCGCCTTGGCGCTGCGGTCGAACACGATCGAGGCGTAGTACTCGGCTTCGATCTCCGAGGCGCTCTCGATCCACACCTCGTGCACCGTCAGCCCCTTGATGTCCATGCCGAGGATCGCCCCCGCGTGCTCGCGAACCTCGTCCTTGCTCGCAGCAACCTTGATGCCGCCGAGCTTGCCGCGGCCGCCGATCTGGACCTGCGCCTTGACGACGCAGGGATAGCCGATGGCGTCGGCCGCGTCGACCGCCTCGTCGACCGTGAGGGCCGGGCGGCCGGGGGGCACCGCGATGCCGTGCCGCTCGAAGAGCTGCTTGCCCTGGTATTCGAGTAGATCCATGGTCACCTCCGCCTGTTGGTCTCAGGCCCGCGCTCCCACTCGACGATCGGGCTGCGAGCCGGCGGGCTGTCGCGCGGGCTCACCCCGACCGCCCGGTCTTCGAGGCGGCCCCTGAGCGCTTACGCTCGCGCTCGCGCTCCGCGAGACCGGCGTACTCAAGCTGGTGCCGGATGAAGAAGTTGGCCACCGGATTGCGGTTGCGCAGGTGGAACCACCAGCGCGGTGCGAAGTTCTCGTGCAGCCACCAGTAGCCGATCGCGAACCCCAGGCTGAGCACGATCTGGTAGACGATGAAGTCCAGCCAGCCGTACGGGACCGCCGCGTCCTCACCGGCGTAGAGCGCGAGCACCGCCGCGTGGAGCACGCGTACCACCGGGAAGGCGACGGCCCAGTACAGCGCCATCGGCGTCAGCACGCTGAGCGGCAGCCGCCCGCGGGCGACCAGCAGCTCGTAGCCCGCGCCCGCGATCCCGAGCGGCACCGCGAAGGTGGCGCCCGCGAACAGGGAAACGTCGAGGCCCAGCCCCCCGGCGGCGGCCAGCCCCCCGACGATCAGGCCGCCGATCAACCCCATGACGACACCTGGCAGGGTGAGCTCCGCGATCTGGCGCCGCCCGAGGGCGGCCCAGAGCGCGGAGACCGGGACCTGCGAGGCCGGGATCGCCGATGGGATATCCGTTCGGCCCGTCGACATCAGCCGATGTCCGAGACGCCGAACCTGATGACGCTGTAGAAGATCGCCGTCAGGTACCCGAGCCCACCGAAGATCAAGACCGCGGTGATCAGGAAATGGGGGCGGATCTTCTTCGGCAGGTTCTTGTTGTTGACCGCCGCCAGCACCAGGCAGTAGGCACCCATCACGAACGCCGACAGGAAGGCCAGGATGTCGAGGATCTGCGTCGGTCCGTCGGCGGGGCCGAAGTTCAGGATCAGGATCCCGAAGATCAGCACGCCCCACAGGTACATGCTGTACAGCTGCGCCATCTTGAACTTCTTCGCGCCCGGCAGGAAGTAGTAGCTCATGTCGGACTGCCCGCGCGCGAAGGCGTCGAACAGACCGACGCTCGCCTTCCAGCCGACGATCGCGATGAAGACGAAGAACAACGTGTCGAAGTAACTGGCGGCCTGGGCGAAGGCGCTGGCCATCGCGGGCAACGCCGCGTCCCGGTCACCCTCGAGCAGCGCGGCGCGGGCGTCGGGGTTCAGCTCGGCGGCGTTCATGGCCATGACCGTGAAGATGATCGTGACCAGCATGGTGATGCCGAGGAACAGCAGCACTGCGTCGTAGGTGACCCACTTGCGCCAGGCC
>JACDEC010000134.1 GCA_013816645.1 Planctomycetota bacterium | reverse complement strand
GCTCTGCCCCTCCCCCGTAGGCTCCCCCAGCTCCCATGCCGCATCCCCAGTCCCTGATCCGAAATTTCTGCATCATCGCCCACATCGACCACGGCAAGAGCACGCTGGCCGAGCGGCTGCTGCAGGCGACCGGGGCGATGGCGGCCAAGGAGGACAAGGACCTCACCGTGCTCGACGGCATGGACCTCGAGCGCGAGCGCGGCATCACCATCAAGGCCAAAGCGGTGTGTCTCTGGCACACCCACAAAGACGGCAAGAAGTACCAGCTCAACCTCATCGACACGCCCGGCCACGTCGACTTCACCTACGAGGTCACGCGCTCGCTGCAGGCCTGCGACGGCGCGCTGCTGGTGGTCGACGCGGTGCAGGGCGTGCAGGCCCAGACCGTGGCCAACTACCTGCTGGCGCTCGAGCAGAGCCTCTCGGTCGTGCCGGTGATCAACAAGATCGACCTGCCGAGCGCGCGCATCGACGAGGTCGAGAACGAGATCGAGGAGTCGCTGGCGCTCGACGCGCTCGAATCGATCAAGGCCTCGGCCAAGCACGGCATCGGCATCCCCGAGATCCTCGACGCGATCATCGAGCGCATGCACCCGCCGGTCGGCGATGCGCAGGCCAAGGTCCAGGCGCTGATCTTCGACGCGATCTACGACGACTACCGCGGCATCATCCTCTACGTGCGGGTCAAGAACGGCCACATCCGCAAGGGCGACAAGATCCGCCTGATCCGTTCGGAGAAGACCTACGACGTCTCCGAGATCGGCCGCCTGCGCCCGGCGATGACCGCCTCGCCCGATGGCCTGGCCGCCGGCGAGGTCGGCTACATCTCGGCGGCGATCAAGGCGCTCGCCGACGTGAAGGTCGGCGACACCATCACCCTGGAGCTCGCCCAGGGCGAGCCGCTCGCCGGTTTCCGCGAGATGAAGCCGATGGTCTATTGCGGCTTGTACCCCTCGGGCGAGAGCACCTACGACCAGTTGCGCGAAGCGGTCGAGAAGCTCTCACTCAACGACGCGTCGTTCAAGTGGGCCCCGGAATCCGGCGGCGCGCTCGGCTTCGGCTTCCGCTGCGGCTTCCTCGGCATGCTGCATATGGAGATCTGCCAGGAGCGCCTCGAGCGCGAGCACGATCTCGACATGGTCCAGACCGCGCCGACCGTGACCTACATCGTCCACAAGAAGGACGGGGCGAAGCTCGAGATCACCACACCCGGCGAATTGCCCAAGGACGGCCACCTCGGCATCGAGGAACCGATCGTGCGCATCCACTTCATGGTGCCCGCCGACAAGGTCGGCGTGACCATGACCCTGGCCAACGACAGGCGCGGCGTATTCGAGAAGCAGGACTACCTCGGCACCGCGCGCTGCGTGCTCACCTACACCATGCCGCTGGCTGAGGTCATCTACGACCTCTTCGACAAGCTCAAGTCGGTGACCCAAGGCTACGGCACCATGGACTTCGACATGATCGGCTTCCGCGAAGCCGAACTGGTCAAGGTCGACATCCTGGTCCACGACAACCCCTGCGACGCCCTGGCCTTCATCTGCCACCGCAGCGTCGCCGAACTGCGCGGTCGCCAGATCATCAAAGCGCTCAAGAACGAGATCCCCAAGCACCTCTTCGAAGTCGCCCTGCAGGCGGCGATCGGCGGCAAGGTCGTGGCGCGCGAGACCATCAAATCGATGGGCAAGAACGTCACCGCGAAGTGCTACGGCGGCGACGTCTCGCGCAAACGCAAGCTGCTCGAGAAGCAGAAAGAGGGCAAGAAGCGCATGAAGATGGTCGGCATGGTCGAGGTGCCGCAGGCCGCGTTCATGGCGGTGCTGAAGTCCCGATCCGCAGACGACTGACGTGCGCTTCCTCACCCGCGTGTCGCCGGCGATCGCGGTGCTCGCCGGCGGGTGCGCCGGGATGGTGGCGGGAGCGCTGTCGGGCGGTTCGCCGACCTTGATCCTGATCGTCGCGCTGCTCGGCATCCCCTTTCTGATCATGACCGGGCTCGCGACTGTGATCCTGTTCGCGGTCCGGCAGGGCGGCGCGGTGAGCCCGTTCGAGCGGGCCACCGGCATGGTCTGCCTGGCTTATGTCGCGTTCGCGCTGGTGGCGATCGGGGTGCGCGCACTGCTGGCGTGACCGGCGCGACGGGGTGCGCTTTTGGCGCAGATGGTTATCGTTTCGGCATGCCCGACGACCGGACCAGCGCCGAGCCCCGCCCTGCGTCTCGCTCGGCCGCGACCTTGGCATTCCTGCGCGCCAACACCAACGGTACCTTCGTGCTCTTCCTCGTCCTGATCGCGTCGGTCGGCCTGGTCGCCGCGCTGGTCGGCTGGCCGCGAGCCCTGTTCGTCTATGTCGGCGTCATCCGCATCTGGTGGGTCGTGACGCTCTTCGCGCTGGTCGGCGTGCTCAAGGATCGCGACCGCTGGTGGACCATCACGGCCTGCCTCGCCTACGCCGCGCTGTTCGCCACCCAATATCTCCTGGTGTTCGAAGCGACCGGAGCGCCCATCGGAGCGGGTAGCTGACATGGTCCGACTGTCCGGTCCACGCATCGCGCTCTTCGGCGGCGCCTTCGATCCTCCGCACCTCGGGCACGTGCTCGCCGCGACCTGGGCGCACTGCACCGCCGAGGTCGACGAGGTCTGGATCCTGCCCACGGCTAAGCACGCCTACGGCAAGCCGATGGCGCCGTGGGCGCAGCGTTGGGAACTGTGCCAGGCCGCCTTCGCCGGGCTCGGATTCGCCCACCTGCGCGACGATGAACTGCGCAATCCCGAGGGCTTCACCATCACACTCCTCGAGCGGTTGCGCGCGGCTCATCCCGGGCACCGCTGGCTGCTGGTCGGCGGCACCGACACCAGCCGCGACCTGCCGAACTGGCATCGCGGAGCCGAACTGGCCGGCTTGGTCGAGGTGATCGCGGTGCCGCGGCGCGGCTACGACGACATGCATCCCGGCGCGCTGCCGGCGATCTCGTCGACGCTGGTGCGCGAGCGGCTGCGAGCGGGGGCGGGCGCTGGCGAACTGCTGCCGGCGCGGGTCGGGGCCCTGATCGCGGAGCGTGGCTGGTACCGCTGATCCAACGACTCCGCTATTCGACGCCGATGAGTTCGATGGTGAACACCAGGGTCTGATTCGGGCCGATCGATTCGGGCGCGTTGTCGAGGCCGTAGGCCAGGTTCGATGGGATCGCGAACTCCCAGGTCGAGCCGATTGGCATCATTGGGATGCCTTCCTGCCAACCGCGCAGCAGGCGCCTGAGCGGCAGAGCGGCCGGCGCGTCGCCGCGATCGCGCGAGGATTCGAAGGTCGTGCCGTCGACGAAGCGTCCGACGTAGTGCACGCGGACGGTGTCGGTCGCACGCGGCTTGGGGCCGCTGCCGGTGCTGATGATGCGATACTGCAAGCCGCTCCCGGTGACCACCCAGCCCGGCTTGGTCGCGTTGTCGCGCAGGAAACGCTGGCCTTTGACGCGGTTCTCAGCAGCGGGGGAGAGCTTGCGCTGGGGCTCGGGTTCGTCGCGTCCGCAGGCGGCGAGGAAGAGGCAGCAGGCGAAGGCGAGCGTCAGGCGCATGCAGGACCTTCGGGAATCCGGGGGTGGGGTGCAAGCGGGACGGAGGTGGTCGTGGCTCATCCCATCCACCTGTCCCTGAACGCGCGGGCGCGGACCGGATCGGTGACACCGTGCACGATCACCCGACCATCGCGGAAGCAGGTGCCGGTGAGCGCGCCGTCGCGCCAGCGCACGAGGTGGTCGTTGGCGAGGATGACCGCGGTGCCGATGCGCTGGGCGAGCGCATCGAGGCGCACGGCAGCGCTGGGTGCGACCTGGACCGCGTCACGACCGCACAGCGTGATCGCCGGATCGGGCGGTGCGTTCAAGGCGGGATAGCTGGGTGAAGGACCGCAGGAGGCGCAGGCGGGATCGCGGGCACCGACGAGTCCGAGCCGTCGGAAGGTGCCGGCCCACAGATCGCTGGCCCAGAGTTCGCGACGCACGCGCGCGCGGTCGCCGACCAGCAGCTTGAGGGCCTCGGCGACCTGCCAGGCCGCGACCAGGTGCACGGCCGGCGCGATGATCCCGGCGGTGTCGCAGGTCGGGCCATCGCCCGCCGCGGGGAGCTGGTCCTGGAGACAGCGCAGGCACGGGCCGTCGCCGGGCAGGATGGGCAGGCTGATGCCGTAGGCGCCGACGCAGGCGCCGTAGATCCACGGTAGGCCGGAACGGCAGCACGCGTCGTTGAGCAGGTGGCGCAGGGCGAAGTTGTCGGCGCCATCGATAGCGAGATCGCAGCCGGTGAGCAGACCGGCGATCTCGGCGGGGCCGACGTCGCGGACGATGGGTTCGATGATGCAGGCCGCGTTGATGGAGCGCAGACGCGCGGCGGCGGCAATCACCTTGGGCAGGGCGCGGTCGGCGTCGTCCTCGGTGTACAGCGTCTGGCGCTGGAGGTTGCTCGATTCGACGAGGTCGCGGTCGACCAGGCGCAGATGGCCGACGCCGGCGCGGCAGAGCTGCTCGGCGACCGCGGAACCGAGGGCGCCGCAGCCGAGGATCAGGACGCGGGCCTGGGCGAGGCGTTGCTGGCCGGCGGGGCCGATCGGGGTGAATCGGGTTTGGCGGCTGTAGCGGTCGTCGGGGGCGGGCACGGAGTGGGCAGCGTCGGGGGTGGGGTGGGGAGGAAAAGCGGGGTGGCCGGCGGAGAAGGAGACGGCCGGGGCCGATCACGCGGCTGGTGCTCGCCCGCAATGCCTGCGCTGCGCTATCGCGGTGTTCCTCGGCCGGGGCGGCCTGCGGGGACACCGCTGTCGCTACGCTCCGGCACCCCTAACGGGGCGACGGCTATGCCGTCGTTGCTTAGGATTGACTCCCCAGACCACCCCCATACCGTGCGGAGCCCTTCCGAAGCCGGTCGGGTCCCACAGCCTTCCCCGAGGTCGCCATGGCCGTTCCCAAACGTCGTACCTGCCACAGCCGCAAGAAGATGCGGCAGTCGCACGATGCCCTGGTCCCGATGGCGCTGTCGATCGACCGCAAGACCAAGAGCGTCCATCGCCCGCACCACGTCGACCTGCGCACCGGCTTCTACCGCGGAAAGCAGATCCTCTTCAAGGACGCCGACGAGCAGACCGGCGCGGACGACTCCGCCAAGAGCTGATAGCCGATGCGGCTGGCTCTCGATGCCATGGGCGGCGATGACGCACCCGCCGCCATGGTGCAGGGCGCGATCGATTACGCGCGCGCTTGCCCCACCCATTGCGTGGTCCTGGTCGGTCGCGAGAGCGACATCCGCACCGCCATCGCCGCCGAGGGCGGCGCGCCCGCCAATGTCGACATCGAGCACGCTCCCGAAGTCATCGGGATGGCCGACAAGATCGATGCGCTGAAGGAAAAGCCCGACGACAGCATGAACCGCTGCGCCCAGCTGGTGAAGCAGGGCAAGGCCGACGCCATGGTGCTGTGCGGCAACACCGGCTGCAGCGTCGCCTCGGCCCAGCTGCACCTGCGCCGGGTGCCGGGCATCAAGCGCGCGGCGATCCTGACCCCGCTGCCCAAGCCGACCGGGCACACCTGGGTGATCGACTGCGGGGCCAATGCCGTGGGCAAGCCCGAGCAACTCGTGCAGTTCGCCGAGATGACCGCGCTGTTCCTGCAGGCGGCGTACGGCAAGCCGCGGCCGAAGATCGGCGTGCTCTCGATCGGCGAAGAGGACGAGAAGGGCAACGAGCTCACCCACGAGACGCTCAAGCTGCTGCGCGCGACCGCCCTGAACGTGGTCGGCAACGTCGAGGGCCACCACCTCTACAACACCGATGTCGACATCGTGGTCTGCGACGGCTTCACCGGCAACATCGTGCTCAAGACCAGCGAGGGCGTCGAAGCCGCGCTGCGCACGATCATCAAAGAGGAGGTCGAGAAGCGCTTCTGGGCGCGGATCGGCTACCTGTTGATGAAGCCGGCCTTCGCCGGCGTGAAGCGCCGCGTCGATTGGCGCCAGGTCGGCGGCTGCCCGCTGCTCGGCGTCGATGGCATCACCATCATCGGCCATGGGCGCAGCAACCGCCTCGCGGTATTCCACGCGCTGCGCCAGGCCGCGCACTGCGTCGACACCAAGGTGATGGAGACGCTGCGCGCGCGCTTCCGCACGCTCGCCGCCGTGCACGCCACCGAGTGACCGTGCCCGCCGGGAGCGTCGCCGACGACGCGCCGGCAGTGGACGCGCCGCTGTGGCGGATCGAACGTCGGCCGCACGCGCGACTGTTGGTTGCGACCGTGATCATGGGCGCCGCGCTGATGCTGCTGTCGGTGATCCTGGTGAGCGCGCTGATGCTGCACCCGGATTGGCGCGCCTGCTGGGGAATCGGCGTATTGCTCGGCGGCTATCTCGTTCTCAGCGTCGCCCGCGGGTGCTTCGCCCAGATCGACGCTGACGGCCAACTGATCTTCGGCTGGGGCCGTACCGCCAACCTTCGCCTCGACCTACGCGCGGTCACCGCGGTGCAGATGGTCCGCACCGGGCTGCTGGTCGGGGTCGGCCTGGCGATCCGGCCGGATCAGGTCGAGATCCTGCACCGTAAGGGACTGAGCCGTCGCAAGATGGAGGATATGGACGCCGGACTGGGCCTGGCGGTGGTGCTCGAACATCTGACCGCGGCGGATGCCCGGGAGATCGAAGCCCTGCGCCAGCGTTTCCGGCCCGCGGCTCAAACTCCGCAGTAAGTGCCAGCTAGTTGCCACTTCCGCCACCGGGCCGATCGCGCACGATAGCGACCATGCGCGCTGCACGATTTTGGTATTGGCCGACGTTCACACCACGAGCGGACTAGGGTCCATCCATCGTCGAAGCATGCGCTTCCCGAAACCCCCTGGTCCTGCGACCGGGGGGTTTCTGCATTCCCCGACCATCCGCAGGGCCGTTAGGACGCTCCATGAAGCCCACCGACAACCTGCACGTGGTCGCCACCATGCCCCTCCCCTCCCCCGCTGATGTCCACACCGAGATGCCGATCGGCGACGCCGCCGCCGACACCGTGGCCGGCGCCCGCGAATCGATCCGCCGGATCCTGCGCGGTGACGATCCGCGCCTGCTGGTGGTGGTCGGTCCGTGCTCGATCCACGACGTCGATGCCGCGCGCGACTATGCGCGCCGCCTGCTCCCGCTGCGCCGGCTCCATGCCGAGCGGCTCGAGATCGTGATGCGCGTCTACTTCGAGAAGCCGCGCACCACCACGGGTTGGAAGGGGCTGATCAACGACCCGCACCTCGACGGCACCTTCGACATCACCACCGGACTGCGCCGCGCGCGTCTGCTGCTGCGCGATATCGGCGAACTCGGCGTGCCGGCGGCGACCGAACTGCTCGATCCCATCGTCCCGCAATACACCGCCGACCTGGTGTCCTGGGCGGCGATCGGCGCCCGCACCACCGAGAGCCAGACCCATCGCGAGATGGCGTCGGGCCTGTCGATGCCGGTCGGCTTCAAGAACGGAACCGATGGCGGCCTGGGCATCGCCATGAACGCCATGGAATCCGCCAGGCACCCCCACCGCTTCCTGGGCATCAACAACCAGGGCGCGGTCTCGATCGTCACCACCACCGGCAATGGCGACGGCCACGCGGTGCTGCGC
>JACDEC010000133.1 GCA_013816645.1 Planctomycetota bacterium | reverse complement strand
GGCTTCGGCCATCCGCGCCTGGGCTTCGGCCTTGGCCTTGTCGGCCTCGGCCTTGGCCTGCTGCAAGGCGGTGCGCGCCTGCTCGGCGTCGGCGCGAGCCTTCTGGGCGTCACTGCGCGCGCCCAGGAGATCGGCCTTGGCCGCCGCGAGTTCGCGCGCGGTGTTGTCGCGTTCTCCGCCGATGATCTTGAGCTTGCCGCGCTCGGCATCGAGCGCCTTGCCGGCCTCGGCCAGCCGCGCCTCGACTTCGGCGACCTGCTTGGCGAGCGCCTGACGATCGCCGTCCTGGGCCTTGAGGCGTTCGCTGTCGCCGCGCTTGGCCTGGGTCAGCTCGGTCTGCAGCTTGGCGAAGGCGGCCTGGCTGCGCTCGGCGTCGCCGGTCGCCGCCGAGAGCTTGAGCTTGAGCTGCTCCATCTCGGCGGTCGCGCCCTTGACGGCGGATTCGTGCTTGGACACGAACGACTTGGTCTGCTCGAGCTCGCCTGCGACCAGCACCGCGCGACGGTGCACGACCTTGCTCCATTCGACCAGCACCGCGTCGGCAGCGGTGGCCATCGCCTCGATGGTGCCCTTGTCGGCGATCGCGTCGCGCAGCACCGACAGGGTGATGACCAGGTCGTCGGTCTGGTCCTTGCCGTCGGGACGCGCCTCGGCCTCGGCCTGGGCGGCGATGCCCTCGATCTCGACGACCAGGCTGCGCACCTCGGCGCGATCGGACTGGTTGAGGTCGGCGAGCCGCGCGAGTTCGGCGCGCAGGAAGCGGATCTCCTCGTCGTTGCCGCCTTCGATGGCGGCCGCGGTGGCTCCGCCGCGGGCGAGCTTGTCCTGCAATTGGGCTGCCTGGGCGCGCAGCTTGGAGAGATCCTCGTCACGGGCCTTGATCTCGGCACCGAGCGTCTGGGCGATCTCGTCGGTCGAGACCTGGGTGACCGTCTCCTCGGCTTCCTGGCGGGCGCGTTCGGCCTCCTGGAGCATCATCTTGAGCGCGCCGATGCGGTCGACGGTGCGGGTGATCCAACCCTGGACCTCGCGCACGAAGCCGGTCGCCTCGTTGATGCAGGCGAGCGGGTTGTTGTCGGGGAATACCCGGGCGTTGAACTGGACCTTGGCGCTGGGCAGACCGACCGATGCCAGGCTGGCCTTCTCGAGCTCCATGACCTGGGTGCGCAGCTGCTCGAGCCCGGCGACCAGGCTGGCGATGCAATCGCGCAGCACCGGGCTGTCGGCGAACGCCGCGGCGCCCTGCAGCTCCTCGGCGAGCGTCTCGACCACCGTCGTCGCCACGTCCCATTCCTTGAACGCGACCTGCGCCCCCTGCTGGAGCTGGTGCTGGAAGCGCGAGCCGAAGTAGTCGGTGTCGATCGTCCACACCGCCTGCAGCAACTTGCCCGAGGCGGTCAGCTGCTGGATCATCTTGCGGCGCATGTCCGCCAATTCGGCCGCGGCGTCGGGACGATTGGACATCGGTTCTGGCATGGGGACCCCGTACCCCATGTCGTATGGGCCCAAGTCGCCATGGCAAAGGACCTTTACGCCCTCAGATAGCGGGTATGGCGGACGCCTGGGGCGGGCTCTCCGGCGCAACCCTCAGACAGCGAGCCCAGTGCCTGCCTCTCCGCGGTTCAACCGGGCTTGCGGACCGGCTTGAAGCCCGCCCCCTGCTTGCGCCGGATGCTGGTCCCTGCCGCTGACGCGGCTTCGGCGCGGAAGCGCTCGTTCGCCGGCCGCGGGTCGTCCTCGCCGGGTTGCAACCGGGTATAGGTCCCGTCCGCCGCCAGCACCCGGGCCTGGACGTTGTCCTCGAGGCAGATGGTCAGCAGGTTCTCGAGCCGTTCCTGCAGGCGCTCGTCCTCGATGCGCACCAGGCACTCGACCCGGCGGTCGAGGTTGCGGCTCATCCAGTCGGCCGAGGCGATCGCGACCACCGGGCGGCTGGTGACCTTGGCCTCGCCCTTGTTGGCGAACCAGTAGATGCGGTGGTGCTCGAGGAACCGCCCGACCAGCGAGCGCACCCGGATGTTCTCGGACAGGCCGGGCACACCGGGTCGCAGGATGCACATCCCGCGCACGATCAGGTCGATCTGTACCCCGGCCTGGCTGGCGGCGTAGAGTTCGTCGCAGATCTCCTGGTCGACCATGCTGTTGAACTTGGCGATGATGCGCGCCGGACGACCGGCCTTGGCATGCTCGGCTTCGCGCCGGATCCAGGCGTTGAAGCTCGAGCGCAGGTTGAGCGGTGCCACCGCCAGGCGTTCAAATTCCGGCGGCCGCGAATAGCCGGTGAGCATGTTGAACAGCGCGGCGACGTCGCGTCCCACCGCCTCGTTGGCGGTGAAATAGCTGAGGTCGGTGTACAGCCGCGCGGTCTTGTCGTTGTAGTTGCCGGTCCCGAGATGGACGTAGCGGCAGATGCCATCGTCGTCGCGGCGGATGATCATCAGCAGCTTGGCATGGACCTTGTAGCCGACCAGACCATAGATCACGTGCGCGCCGGCATCCTCGAGGCGCCGCGCCCAGCGGATGTTGGTGGCCTCGTCGAAGCGTGCCTTGAGCTCGATGAGCACCGTCACCTGCTTGCCGGCTCGTGCCGCGGCGATCAGCGACTTGACCAGCGGGCTCTCGCCCGAGACCCGGTAGAGCGTCTGCTTGATCGCCAGCACGCGCGGATCGGCGGCCGCCGCGGCGACCAGGTCGATGACCGGCTGGAAGGCCTGGAACGGGTGATGGAGCAGGAATTCGCCGGCGCGGATGCGTGCGAAGGGATCCTCCCATTCGTCCGCGGGCGGATACGACAGCGCGGGCATCGCCGGTTCGCGCAGATCGTCGCGCCCGATGCGCTCGTTGAGCGCGAACAACGCGGTCAGGTCGAGCGGTCCATCGATCGACACGATCTCGTCGGCGTCGAGCTCCATGCGCCCGAGCAGCCAAGCGGTGATGCCGGGCTCGGAGCCGGCGACCAGTTCGAGCCGCACGGGCTGGCCCTGCTCGCGATTGGTCAGGCCCTGCTCGATCTCGCTGAGCAGGTCGGTGGATTGGTCGTCGCTCCCGTCAGTGACGTCGTCGTCCATGTCGAGCGAACCGTCGCGCGTGACGCGGAACAGGCAGCGGCCGGAGATCCGGTAGCCGGGGAACAGCCCTTCGGCGAAGGCCATCACCACGTCCTCGACCAGCGCGAAGCGCCCGCTGCCCGCGGTCAGGGCGACCACCCGGTTGCCGCCTGGCACCGCGATCAGGGCGTTGCGGGGCGCTCCGCCGGCGGCGGGGACCAGCTGCACCGCCACGCAAATCCCGCGATTGGGCAGCATCGGGAAGGGCCGCGTCGGATCGACCGCCAACGGGGTCAGTACCGGCTCGAGCATGTCGCTGTAGAGCTTGCGCAGCGATTCGCGGTCGGCGTCGGTCCAGTCGGCGGCGACGACGATCTGGAAACCGGCCGCCAGCAGCGCCGGGCGCAGCTGGCTGTTCCAGCAGCGGTACTGATCGACGACCAGCCGCTGCATCGCCGCGCGCACCTCGACGAGGTCGCGCTTGGGCTCGCCGACGTAGCGCTCGAGCGGGATCTCGCCCCTGGCCAGGCCGCGCAATTCGGCCAAGCGGACCATCACGAACTCGTCGAGGTTCGAGCTGACGATGGCCAGGAACTTGGTGCGCTCGAGCAACGGCTTGGCGCCGTCCTCGGCTTCCTCGAGCACCCGGCGGTTGAAGGCCAGCCAGCTCAGCTCGCGGTTGAAGTAGCGCTGGGCCACTCCTGCTTTGTCATCCATGCGCTGCCCCGACGCGACAGGTCCGGTCGCTCGCTCGTCCGGGACAGGCATCTGCACGGCTTCCGGACCAGCGCGGCGCAGCCCGCGCGACCGGACCAGCGCCGCAGGCGCGACCGGACCAGCGCCGCAGGCGCGACCGGACGATTTCGGCGGGCGCGTTCATGCTTCTTCCAACGGCACGACCTGCGCCTTGAGCCCGAAGACCTCGTCGAACATCTGCGACTTGCCGGCCAGCGACCAGCGCTCGAGCGCGATTTGGCGGCGGTCGACGTGGATGAGCAGGCGGTTGCGCGCGACCTCGCAGCGCAGCTTGCGGATGCGCTGGCTGCGTTCGACGTCGAGGGCGTAGGCCAGACGCAGGATCGCCGCGAGGTGGGCGACGACTACGCGGTTGCGGCGCGGCAACGACTGGAAGGCGGTGTGGTGCGACTGCGGCGGGCTGCGGCGGTGGTAGCGCGCGACGTGGGCGACCATCTCCTTCTCGCCCTTGGACAGGCCGGCGATGTCCGCCGACTGGATGACGTACATGGTGTGCTTGTGGCGGTTGCGGACGTTGATGTACGAGCCGATGTCGTGCACCAGCGCCGAGAATTCGAGCAGGGTGCGGTGGCGATCGTCGAGGCCGTGCAGCGGCCGGGTCTGGTCGAAGATCTGCACCGCCAGGTTGGCGGTGTTCTCGGCGTATTCGAGGTTGCCGCCGTAGCGCCGCACCAGCTGCTGGGCCTCGGCGATGAGGTGGTCCTTGTCGAGGTGGTGCGGTCCGTGCGCCCCGGGCAGCAGGTCGGCGAGCAGCCCGTCGCGCAGGGTCATCTGCGGGACCAGCACGGTGTCGATGCCGGTCAGCGCGCAGAGGTGCCGCACCAGGCAGCCGGCCGGCATCATCAGCATCGCGTGCTGGGCATCGGTCTTGCAGGCCTCGCCGCGCTGCAGCGGCGTTAGCGGCTGCATGCGCGCGCACCAGTCCTCGACCTTGGCCGCGGGCAACGGCGCGATCAGCTTGCCCTTGAGCCGCGGCTGGAGCAGGCTGAGCAGCCGGCGGATCTCGCCGCCGGTGACCACCAGGCGCTCGGGCTTGGCGTCGGGCATGCGCGAGAGCATCATCTTGGCCGCGCCGAGGCTGTAGCGGTCGACGGTGATCGCGAAGTCGTCGCTGTCGCGCAGGTCCTTGAACTGCTCGCACAGGCGGACCGTGCCGAAGTGCTCGTCGACGCTGTGCACCAGCTTGCCGCCGCGGATCAAGGACAGCGACGACGACCCGCCGCCGAGGTCGATCATCAGGTTGGTGCCGTCCAAGGTGGTGCCGGTCTTGGCCAGGACCACGCGCAGCGCCTCGAAGTACAGGCGCGCCTCCTCGGCGCTGTCGATGATCTCGAGGTCGACGCCGACCCGGCTGCGCAGCAGTTCGACCAGCACGTCCGAGTTCGACGCTTCGCGCAGCGCCGAGGTCGCCACCGAGCGCAGTTGGGCGACGCCGTATTCGGTCGCGGTCTTGGCGATCGCGGCGAACGCCTCGATGACGCCGTCCATCGACTCGCGATCGAGCTTCTCGGCGGTGAATCCGGTGGTCAGGTCGATGGGGTAGCTGAGATCCTCGATGATGAGCTGATCGTCGCCGCGGATCTCGGCGATGTAGGCGCGCACCGAACTGGTGCCGCAATCGACCACCGCCGCCTGGCGGGGCAGCATGGCGGGGACGGCCATGGGATCGCTCATGCGCTGCGGACCGGCTGGTTGGCGCGCGCAGTCCAGAGGCGCATGCGGCCGAGGTCGCTATCCCAGGAAAGGCGCGTCACGTCCATCAGGCCGGGGATCATGCACCCAGGCAAAGGGCCTCAAGTGAATGGTCGATGTCGCATCGCCGTGCTCTGCCCCCGGGGAACGTAGATGAAGATTCGTCGGGATGCGGGCTTGGCAGGTGCCCGCCCGCCGCCAGCATCCGCCCATGCCAGCGATCTGGGCGCTCTCCGACCTCCATCTCTCGACCAGCGGCTCCAAGCCGATGGACGTCTTCGGCGACCACTGGGGCAACCACGCCGAGCGGATGGCGATCGCCTGGGACGCGGCGGTCGCCGACGACGACATCGTGCTGACCCCCGGCGACTTCAGCTGGGCGAGCAAGCCGGCCGAGGCCGCCGGCGACTTCGCCTGGCTCGGCGCCCGGCCGGGCCACAAGGTGATGGTCAAGGGCAACCACGACTACTGGTGGAGCGGCACCCAGACCAAGCTCGCGCAGATGCTGCCACCGCGCACCCATCCGCTCAAGAAGACCGCGGTGAGCATCGCCGGGGTCGGTTTCTTCGGTGCGCGCGGCGGCGATTTTGCCCCCTTGACCCGCTACGGCGACAAACGAACCCAGGTCGAGGTCGACGAGTGGCTGGCCCGCGAGGAGCATGAACTCGCGCTGTCGATCGCCGCGCTCGATCGCCTCGACGCCGAGGCTTCGCGCCCGCGCGGGCTGCGCATCTGCCTGTTCCACTACCCGCCCATCCCGCCCGCCCGGCAGGCCAGCCGGTTCACCCCGCTGATCGAGGCCGCCGGCGCCAGCTTCTGCATCTATGGCCACCTCCACGGCAAGGACCTCGGCCCCGCCAAGGTCGAAGGCACGTTCCGCGGCGTCACCTACCGCTGCGCGTCCTGCGACCAGATCGACTTCACGCCGACGCTGGTCACCCGTTTCTGACGGGGGCCAGGTGCCAGGGGTCGGGGGTCAGCCGGCCCCCAACCCCCGGCCCCTATCCCCCGTCCCATCCCCTTGACTCCCCCCCGTCTGAAACCATAGTCCCCGACCCGCTCAGGAGCGCGTATGCATACCAAGATCCGCCGCAGCGCCCTCAAGGGCCGCAAGATGAAGGGCTTCCGCCGCAAGATGAAGACCAAGGCGGGCCGCAACATCGTGCGTCGCCAGCGCTCGCGCGCGAACGGCAAGAAGAAGCACACCTACAGCCGCCGCGGCAAGGATCGCAAGCGCACCCTGCGCAAGAACGCGCGCAGCTGATCCTCGGCTTGTCCGACGGCTCCCGTGACCCCGCCCTCACTCGGCGGGGTCCGCTGTTTCCTGGGACAACGCAGGCGCGGCCCCTCGCCCGGCCTCAGGCCGAGGCTAGGATCCGGCCATGCCGACCTACGTGTACGAAACCGTACCCAGGGATACCAAGACCAAGCCGATCCGTTTCGAGGTCGAGCAACGCATGAGCACTGCGGCGCTGACGCAGCATCCGCAGACCGGCGAGCCGGTGCGGCGGGTGATCAGCGGCGGACTCGGCTTCATCGGTTGCGCCGACAAGGGCGGCGGCAGCGCCGGAGCGGGCTGCACCGCGCCAGGCTGTCCGCACACTGATCACTGACGCGCCGGCGACGCTGCCTGGCTCGCAGCTTGCGGGCGCCCCTCTTCCCGCGTCTACTTCCGCCCGATGACCGAGAACCTCTACGACGTGCTGGTCAGCCGCGGCTTCGTCGCCCAGTCGACCGATGCGCAGATCCGCGAACGCCTCGACACCTCGGTCACCGCCTATTGCGGCTTCGACCCGACCGCGGACAGCCTGCACGTCGGATCGCTGGTGCCGATCATGGGCCTGGCGCACGTTCAGCGCTGCGGCCACCGGCCGCTGGTGGTGGTCGGCGGCGGCACCGGGCTGGTCGGCGACCCCTCGGGCAAGAGCGAAGCGCGCAAGATGCTCACCCGCGACGAGGTGCGCGCCAACGCCCGCGCGATCGGCGCGCAGATCGCGCGCATCGTGCGTTTCGGCGAAGGCCCGAGCGACGCCAAGCTGCTCGACAACGCCGACTGGCTGGCCGACCTCGGGTGGATCGAACTGCTGCGCGAGATCGGACCGTGCTTCAGCGTCAACCGCATGCTGAGCATGGATTCGGTGAA
>JACDEC010000634.1 GCA_013816645.1 Planctomycetota bacterium | reverse complement strand
AGGTGAAGCTGACCAGGCGCGACGAATTCGTGGTCGGCGGCTATCTGCTGCGCGAGGACCAACGCCAAGGGTTGGGCGCCCTGCTGTTGGGCTATTACCGCGACGAAGCCGACGCCCGTACCGGGTGCCTGCGCTACGCCGGCAAGGTCGGAACCGGTTTCAGCGATGACGAGCGGGCTCGGCTCAAGCGGCGCTGCGATGCGCAGCTCGCCGATCAGCGACCGTTCAGCGCAAAGACGCCCCATGATCGCGTGGCCATCTGGACGCAGCCGACCCTGGTCGTCGAGATCCAGTACGCCGAATGGACCCACGATCTGCACGTCCGGCATGCGAGCTACAAGGGCCTGCGGGTCGACAAGCGCGCCGTGGAGGTCGTGACCTCCCCGGTCTGAAGGCTCCCGGGTGGGACGTCGCTGCGACGCGCTAATGGGCGAGGTCCCCCTGCAGTTCGGTCCAAGTCGCCACCCGCTCGATCTCGCCGTCGCGCAGGTAGCAGATACGGTCCGACGCCTTGAGCATCTTGTGATCGTGGGTCACGCAGATGACGGTGACGCCGAGCGCCTTGTTCAGTTCCTGGAGCAGAGCGATGATCGACGCGCCGGTGGCGGTGTCGAGGTTGCCGGTCGGCTCGTCGGCGAGCACCACGGTCGGTTGATTGACCAGCGCGCGCGCCACCGCCACACGCTGCTGCTGACCGCCCGACAGCTCCCCGGGTTTGTGGTCGAGCCGGTGGCCGAGGCCGACGCGTTCGAGCATGGCCGCGGCCTTGGCGTGAGCGTCCGCTTTCGACGCGCCGGCGAGCGTCACCGGCAGCATCACGTTCTGCACCGCCGACATGATCGGGATGAGGTTGAAGGTCTGGAAGATGTAGCCGATCCAGCGATTGCGCACCCAGGCCTGCTGCGCCTCCGGCAACTCGAAGAGCGAGTGGCCTTCGAACCACACCCGTCCCGAGGTGGGCCGGTCGAGCGCGCCGAGCTGGTTGAACAGCGTGCTCTTTCCCGATCCAGAAGGCCCCATCAGCGAGAGGAATTCGCCGCGCTGGACCGCGAGATCGACGCCCTTGAGCGCCCACACCTCCTCGCCGCCGATGACGAAGCGGCGCTTCACGCCCTCGGCGCGGACGATCGTGTCGCCGGGCGCGCTCATCGTTCGAGTTCCTTGCGCAGATCGACTTCGCTGGGTCGCATGACGCGGCTGATGCGCCCATCGTCGATCCACAGGATGCGGTCGGAACGCTCGAGCATCTTCAGGTCGTGGGTGGCGGAGACGATGGTCACGCCGAGCTCGCGCTTGAGCGTGTCGAACAGCTCGATCATCTCCTCGCCGGTCTTGGAATCGAGGTTCGCGGTCGGCTCGTCGGCGAGCACGATCGCCGGCCCGTTGGCCAGCGCGCGCGCGATCGCGAAGCGCTGCTGCTCGCCGCCCGACAGTTCGCCGGGCTTGTGCAGGGCGCGGTGGCGCAGGCCGACCAGCTCGAGCAGGCGCAACCCGCGTTCGCGAGCCGCCTCGCCGTCGATGCCGGCGAACGCCATGGGCATGGTGACGTTCTCCAGGCAGGTCATGACGCGCAGCAGGTTGTAGGTCTGGAAGACGTAGCCGATCTTGCGGCAACGCAGCCAGGCGAGTTCGTCGTGGTCCAGCTGGGCGATGTCGACCTGGTCGATGTAGACCTTTCCCGAAGTCGGCTTCTGCAGGGCGCCGACCATGTTGAACAGCGTGCTCTTGCCCGATCCCGACGGGCCCATGATCGACACGTATTCGCCGGCGAAGATCTCGAGCGAGGCGCCGCGCAGCGCGTGGGTCTCGACCGCGCCGGTGCGGTAGAACTTGGCGATGTCCACGCCACGGATGATCGCGCGTGGCCGAGGATCGTCGGGCGGCGCGCACAGGGCGGCGAGCATCGCGGGATCCATGTCAGACGCTCGACCGCAGGGCGTCGGATGGACGCATGCGCGCGGCCACCGCTGCCGGGTAGACGGCGGCGGTCACCGCCAGCACCACACTGAGGGCGCCGGCGGCGGTCAGATGCGCGCAGAGCGTGCCCCAGGCCATGCCGGCGAACACCGGTCCCGGGCCGTAGGTCGCGGCGTAGCCGATAACGCTGGCCACTCCGCCGAGCACGGCTCCGGCCACCCCGCCGACGACGCCGAGCAGCGCGGATTCGAGGAAGAAGATCTGGCGGATGAATGCCGCCGGGGCGCCGAGGCATTTCATGGTGCCGATTTCGCGGAAGCGCTCGGTCACCGACATCAGCATGCTGTTGGCGATGCTGATCGTGGTGACCAGGATGGCGATGGCGACGATCCAGCGTCCCCGCGCCGCTTCGGTGCGTTCGCGCTCGGCGCGCTGGGCGGTCTCGTCGGGTCGCGGTTGCCAGGCCAGGCG
>JACDEC010000633.1 GCA_013816645.1 Planctomycetota bacterium | reverse complement strand
GGCATCACCATGTGGCACCAGGACGATGCGCCGCACTTCCTCGTGATGCATGGCGAGGCGCCGACCAACGTCCGGCTCCCGCCCCTGCTCTTCACCGCCAACTACTACCTGACCGATGTCACCCTGCCGGCGCACGGCGGTACCGAGGTCATTCCCGGTTCGCACCTGATCGGCGCCGCCTGTCCGGCGGATCCGACCGGAACGCCCTGGGCGGCGAAGCTGGCGACGGTCGATCACAACTGCGCGCCCGCCGGCAGCGTCGTCCTGTTCAACAACCAGTGCTGGCACCGCGGCGGCCCGAACACCAGCGACCGCACCCGTGCCATCACGCAGCTGACCTACGCGCGCCGCCTGATCGGGCACAAATACTATCCGTTCATGAACTACGTCATGCCCGAGCATTGCCACCGCGATGCCAGTCCGCGGCTGAAGCGCCTGCTCGGCTTCCTGCCGCACGGCGCGTACTGCTGATCGCGTCGGCTTCGGAGGCCAATGTTCCAGGCCGAAGCTCGAAGCCCGAAGCGTAACCAGGAGGTTACGGCGGCCCTGGCGCCCGTCGTGCATGCCGCGAGCATCCGCCCATGCCGCGCCTGCGCCCATCCAGTTCGCTCGCCAACGTCCGTTACGAGATCCGCGGGCCGCTCGCGCGCCGCGCCGCCGAGTTGGAGAAGGCCGGGCAGACCGTCATCAAGCTCAACATCGGCAACGTCGGCGCCTTCGGCTTCCGCGCGCCCGAAGCCATGCGCCGCGCCATCGTCGAGAACCTCGAGCAGTCCGATCCCTACTGCCCGCAGAAGGGCATCTTCCCCGCGCGCGAAGCGGTGGTCATGCAGCAGCAGAGCCGCGGCGTCATGGACGTCACCGCCGACGACGTGTTCATGGGCAACGGCGTCAGCGAACTGATCATGATGTCGTTGCGCGGACTGCTCAACGAGGGCGACGAAGTCCTGGTGCCGAGCCCGGACTACCCGCTGTGGACCGCGGCGGTCACGCTCAACGGCGGTACGGCGGTGCACTATCCGTGCCCGGAAACCGGCGGATTCATCCCCGACATCGAGGCGTTGCGTGCCTTGGCCACGCCGCGCACCCGCGCGCTGGTGATCATCAACCCCAACAATCCGACCGGCGCGGTCTACCCCAAGGCCGTCCTCGAGGCGATGATCCGCTTCGCCGAGGAGCGCGGTCTGGTGGTGTTCGCCGACGAGATCTACGACCAGATCGTCTACGACGGCGCGACCTTCGTCCCGGTGGCCACGCTGTGCCGGAACACGCTGTGCGGCACCTTCGGTGGGCTGTCCAAGGTCTACCGGGCCTGCGGGTACCGCGTGGGTTGGCTGACCTTCAGCGGCCCCAAGGAGCACGCCCGCGAGTACCTGCTCGCGCTCGACCTGCTCGCCGGCCTGCGCCTGTGCTCGAATGTGCCCGGGCAGTGGGCGGTGCAGACCGCCCTGGGCGGCCATCAATCGATCTGGGATCTCACCAAGCCGGGCGGACGCCTGTACGAGACCAGGCGGGCGATCCTCGATGGCGTGGCGCGCAGCAAGTACCTGCACGTCGTAGCGCCGCAGGGCGCGATCTACGCCTTCGTCGGCGTGCGCTGCGAAAGCCTGCCCGACTTCAGCGATCGTCAATTCGCCCTCGAACTGCTCGAACGCAAGCATGTCCTGGTGACGCCGGGCCACGGCTTCAACGTGCCGTACGCCGACCACTTCCGCATCACGCTGCTGCCCGAGCCGGCGGTGGTCATGGACGTCTTCGCGCGCATCGAAGAGGTGCTCGACGGATACGCTGGACGCAGGTAGCGCGGTGGACTCCGTCGGTGACGCGCGCGATCTCGCCGACGCTGGCGCTTCCTCGGATGGCCGCGTCGCGTCCAATGCGGCCATGGCCCCCGACGTGCTCGCCCCGGTCGAGGTGCCGCTGTGCGTCGACCTCGACGGCACCCTGGTGCGCTGCGATTGCATGGTCGAAGCCGGGCTGGCGGTCCTGCGTCGGGAACCGTGGTTGGCGTTCGCCCTGCCGGTGTGGTGGGCGCGCGGTCGCGCGCATCTCAAGCGCGAGCTGGCCCAGCGCGCGCGGATCGATCCGGCGACCTTGCCCTACGACGCCGCGGTGCTCGATCACCTGCGCGGCGAGCACGCCCGCGGCCGGCGCCTGGTCCTCGCCACCGGCTCCGATGGGATGATCGCCGACGGCGTCGCGGCGCACCTCTGCCTGTTCAGCGAGGTCTTCGCCAGCGATGGTCTGCGCAGCCTGACCGGCGTCGCCAAGCAGCGCGCGCTGGTCGAGCGTTTCGGCGAGAAGGGCTTCGATTACGTCGCCAACGACGTGGTCGATCTCGCGGTCTGGCGCTCGGCGCGCGCCGCGGTGGTGGTCGACGCCACGCCGGCCCTGGTG
>JACDEC010000132.1 GCA_013816645.1 Planctomycetota bacterium | reverse complement strand
ATCGTGAACCCATCTGAAGTCCGAAGGAAAGGACAGGCATCTCCTCACCCTTGACTAACAATGGTGTCCATATAAACCCATCACCATGACCGTGCCCCGCCGGGTCATTGATTGGCCTGGGGTGATGACCTGCCTAGAAGTCATGGACAGGTCATAGAAGGCCATATCCGTGAGGCAGACTCTGAATCTATCCCAAGTCACCGTGGTGGAGCGCGCATGAGCATCAGCATCCGATTGGCCCCCATGACCGAAGTCATGGACAGGTCATTGATGGCTGGTCATTGATGGCGCGACAAGTCATGGACAGGTCTTTGATGTCCCACCCCGGGATCGAGAACGATGGTCAGATTCCCCCTCCCGAAGCACGGCTGACGCCAGCTGGCGAGCACTCGACTGTCTCGGCCCGACGGGTGAACAGGTAGGCACGGCGCCATTATTGGCGGAGCCTGCCTGGAAGACGATGCTTCACCGCGCGGCGTACGCCTTCGCCAACAGATCCATCCCCTTGACGAAGATATCCTGCCCGGCGCTGATCGCGATGATGTCCCCCGCTTTACGTTCCGCGTCGATCAGCATGCCCGCTTTCAGGTAATCTTCCGCCAATTGGACATGCGTATCCACCCACTGGTAGTCCGTGTTCCCGCCCAAGCGCTGGATGACGACCTGGGTTTCGAGGTCCGCGGCGGCCTTGCTGTACTCGCCGCGCGCCTCGTACACCTTCGCCCGTGCGCTGTACCCGGTGCGGGCGTCGGGAAACGCGGTTCGGGTGCGCCGACACTCGGCGAGGACCGGGTCGGACATGGCGCAGGCCTGGTTCGCGTCGGCGAACGCCGCATCGAGCAAACCGGCCTCGAGGTGCGCCTCGGCGCGACAGGCAAAGGCCTCGGCGTTCTTGTAGGTGGCGACCAGGTAGTTGCCGGTGGCGAGCCGCTCTTCAGCCGGCGTCCTGGCGGCGTGCACGCCTCCGCCGCAGCCCGGCGCCAGCACCGCGCAGAACCACACCGCGACGTGGCCCAGCCGCCGACGGCGGAAACGTGCCGATGGTGCGATGCGTGGCGGAATCGGCATGCGGGTCCCCTGGTGACCACGATATCTCCGCAGATGCCCCGGCAAGGAGGGCGGCCGATCGGCGCCGGAGTTGATCGTTGGCATGGCTGGCTACGCTGACGGCATGCATTCCAGCCGCCTGACCGGGATCGTCCTCCATGTGCTCCTCCTGTCGACGGTTCCTGTGTCAGCAGTGCACGCGCAGGCGACGGCAGCGGAAATCTCCGAGGAAGGCATCGAGGATAGCCGGCGAAAACGGCTCGTGATCGAGAAGGACCTACGGGTGAGGACGCCGGACAGCCGCACCTATGCCCCGACAACCGATCTGTCCGCGAACTACGTGACCGAGGAAGATCTCGAGGAGGAGCGGCGCCAACTGGCACAGCAACGCGTTGACGCGCTCGAGCGCCAGGCATTGGCCGAGGAACGCGAACGGCAGCGCATCAAGGACAACGAACGCGCGCGGATCGCGAACATCGAGGAAGAGAAGTGTCGCCAATCCCTGCTCGGAGCCCTGCGCACCCTCGAGATGGCGGCCCCCGGATCGGCGGGGTCACGCGATGCGGTCGACACGATCGCCGCGATGCGGCCTTCGAAATGGGCGACCGGATTCAATGCCCGCATGGCCCATGCGTGGCTGCAGGTCGAGGGTGTCCATGTGCCCGCAGACGCCGCTGAGGGATTCACGATCCTGAAGGAAGGGGCCGAGCAGGTGCATGCGCCGAGCGCGATGGTCCGCTATGCCCATTGCCTGGGTCGGGGTCTGGGATGCGCGCGGGATGTGACCCGGGCGAGGCTCTTCTACCGCGCCTCGTTGGCGCGCGACTCTGATTTCGAGGGCGATCGGCGCGTGGCGATGCGCCGTCTCGCCGAGATGGACGAGGCTGGTGAGGGTGCCCGGGCCGACTTGCTCGAAGCGATCCGCTGGTATACGTCCGCCAGCGCTCTCGGCGATGCCCGCTCGCAGCTGCGGCTGGCGATCATGCGGCGCGACGGCGTCGGGATGGCCGCGGATTCCGACGCGGCCACGACGGCACTCGAAATGCTGGCGACCAATGCAGATCCCGTTGTGGCAACTGAGGCGGCGGCGGCGTTGGGACGGTAAGCCGGGCGGTTTTCATGGACAGGACGTAAGGCGATAAAGGATATACGCTTATTCCGAAGTCCCGAAGTCGGGCCCAAGGAGATAAGCGTGTGTCCTGTGTATCTTCCTTCGCCTGGATCGACGTGGAAGCCGGCGACCTCGTGCAGGTGCATCTCGGTTCCGGCGAGGCCGGGCGCCGCGCCTCCGGAGGGGATCTCCTGGAACTGCACCGGGAGGCGGCCGGCTGGAATCTGGTCCTGCGCTCGTAGTGGATCGAGTGAGACGCTCCCGGCTTCGCCGACTCACCCGCCGCTCGCGTCGAACCCCGCGGCGGTGTTCTGCCCAGCCGCGAACGTCCCGACCTGGTTCCAGGCCGAGCCGAGCCGTGGCGGCCGCGGTTCCACGTCTCGGGGAAGCGCGGCAGGCGCAGCGTCATCGCCTCGCAGCGCGCGGTGCAGGGATTTATGGACAGGGATTTATGGACAGGTCATTGATAGGGATTTATGGACAGGTCATTGATTGCCTTCAGACGGCCTATCTATGACCTGTCCATAGGTTGCCTAGGTTGCCCTCCGTTCGCTCCTGGTGCCGGACGTCGCAGCGCTATCGCCTGCGGTGCATGAGGTAGTCGTGCCGCCAATCCTGGGTTAGGCCGTGCTGACGCAGAGCCGTTGCGATCTGCGCCCAGTGCCGTGCGCCGTGCAGCAGGGCGTGCATGAGGACGGTGCGCGCGGTCGCGGTGAGGGTGCCGGCGGACAGGGTCTGGAAGGTCAGTTCGCCATCGAGCTCCGCCGGCGTCGCCTGATCCAGCCATCCCGCGAACAGGACATGGGCCTGCGTCGCGGCGCCGAATACCGTGGACATCGGTGCGCCCGCGAAGGCGTCGAAACCCACCACCGGCATGCCGCGCAGTCGCTGGGCGTAGCGCAGGTCGACCACCGCGATGTGGGCCGCGACGTCGGCCACGGTCGCCAGGCGGCCGGTGGCCAGGCGCACCGTGCCCGCCTCGGGCCGGGCGGCGAGCCAGTCGCGCCAGTGGACGGTCTCGGCGGCCGTCCAGTCGAGGAGGTCGCGGTAGGGGAGCAGCGGATCCATGCGCCGAGTGTTGGCGAGACGGCAGTCATTGACAAGCCTGGTGCGAGGAACCGACAGAGGCGCTTCGTCACGTGATGCCCGCAGCGCAGGCGGAAAGGCGATGGCCAGGTTCAGCGCAGCAGCGCGCTCGCGCGCAGCGCGGCACTTCCGGGAGCGTCGGCCGGCCCCGGCCGCTGCTCGGGCACCTGCAGGCGGAAGCCCATCGGCGCGACGCCGTCGCAGGCGGTCTGCGATCGGTTGACCAGCACCCGGACCCCATTGTCGTAGAGCGTATCGCTGACGCCCTCGGCCAGCTCCCGGCGCGCGACGATATCCGCCTGGCCGATGCGTTCGAGCAGTCCGCCGGCGGCGAAGAAGCAGCGGTAGGTCTCGGCCATCAGGTCCTTGCGATCGGCGTACGCGGCGATCCCGAACGGCGGGCAGGCACGCATGGACACTTCCATCTGCGGCCTGGTCCCCATGTCGAGCATCTGCAGACGCCACGCGTCGCCGCCTTCGGTGAACTCGCAGCAGTTGTGGCTGCCATGGATGGCGACCGCGAGCAGGGGGATCGAGCGATCGTAGAAATGGCGCCCGATCGGCGACGCGAGGTGCCAGGGGAACGGCTTCGCGTAGGACGCGAAGAAGCCGTCGACGACGTCGAGGTACGGCCCGAACGGCATCTCGGTCGAGACGCTGCCCATCACGCGCTGGGCGACCTTGAACTCCTCGCGGATGAGCCCGAAGTATTCGCAACGTGTGGTGACGGAATGGTCGTGCGCATGGCAGAGTTCGAAGCTGCCGACGGCGTCGTAGTGGTGGTGACCGTGGATGCCGAGCGCTGCCAGGCGCGGGAGCTCGCGCTTCACGTACTTCTCGAGCGAGATCCTCGGGCACACCCGGAAGCCCTGTCCGCCGCTCCAGACGATGCTCTGCCACGGCTCGCCGGTGCGGTGCCTGATCACGTCGTCGAAGGTGAATTCGTCCGAGCACTGGTAGGTGCCCGAGTGCGAGGTGTGGACGCCGAGCTGCACCCCGCGCGCGCGGCACCACTCGACCAGGTCGCGCATCGCGGCGTCGCCGCCCAGGCGATCGTCGGCGGGCAGGTAGGTCGGGACCTTGCCGTCGTGGCCGTCCTGGCCCCAGCCGACCAGGACCACGAGCAGGCGATCGATGCCGCGTGACAGCACGTCCGCGATGATCCCGCGCGCCTCTTCGAAGGTGCAGCCCACGTGGTAGGCGCCCTTCCCGTCGGGCTGCGGATCCTTGTAGGCCATGAAGATCTTGAGGAAGAACCGCTCAGCCATGTCGCGCGCCGCCGGACGATCGCGGCACTTCTCGGCCCAGGTCTGCACGCCGCGCCGGCGCAGCAGCTCGCGGTAGGCCTTGCCGCAGGACACGTAGCCCTCGCCATCCGCGCTGTCCGCTGGCGTGAACGTGTACTGGACCTGACGGACGCCGCCGATGCGCTCGTCCTGCTGCTGCCAGCGGTAGACGATCTCGGGATGGATGCTGTTGAGCCGATCCGCTTCCCAGTGCTGGCGGCAGACCAGGCGCGCGTCGTAGTCGCCCTCGGTGACCAGGCCGGTCAGCGTCCCGCCGGCCCGGGTGATCCCGAACACCGGCATGCTGCAGACGTGCTCCCATTCGTCGTTGGGACTGTAGATGGTCTGGCGCACTTCGCGCGGGTAGGACTTGTCGAACGCGCAGCTGCAGCCGAACCAATTGGGGAGGGTGAGGTAGCCGGCCTCGCCGGTCACCGCGGCGCCGAACTCGGGCAGCATCTCGATGGAGAGGACGCGGAACAGGCCGGGATCGTCCTCGCTGACCGCGCCATCGGGGATGGTCACGGTGAAGCCCCGGCCATCGGCGAGCAGCTGCAGCCGCAGCGCGATGCGGATACCATTGGCTGGCATATCGACAGTCAAGGCCAGGCTGAGATCGCCGGAGCGCGTCACGGTCAGGCTGCTGCGGCCACCGAACGAGGTCGTTCCCGGCGTGCCGCAGGCGACCGCGTCCGACCACGGGACCGCGACCTGCTGCGCGCGCGGGTGCTGCCGGTCGTAGTAATGGACGATGGCCAACGATTGGCGATTCGTCCAACAGGTGGTTCCCTGGCGGAAGCTGATCGTGCCGGAGTCGGAAACGGACAGCTCCGCTCCCTCGGCTTCCAGACGCAGGATCGGGTCGGACATGGGTGTGCATCCAAGGACGGAGAGAGGCGCGGCGCATCGGTGGTTTATCATTGATTTCACGTGAAACAAGGTGTTATTTGCGGATGTATCAAGCGAACCGATCCGAAGCGCGCGCGACCAGAGTGCCCTACGGCCTGTCGAGCCTCCCGTCCGTACGCGGCCCCAATGAGGCCGCTGATATGCTGATCGCTCGTTCCGTCGCTGTGGCGTGGTCCTGGATGAGGGCGCTGCTCGCGGCCGCCTGGATCGGCAGCGCCACCGCCGCATGCGCGCACGCCGCAGATCGCCCCGCGGTTGGCCAGGACCTGGTGGGTGTATTCCAGCGCGCGGCGAGCGGCCAGCCGCTGGTGGTGGTGAACATCGGCGGATCGATCACCCAGGCGGGCGGTGGTTGGGCCTGGGATCGGCTCGCCCAGGCATTCCCCGCCTCGGCCGTAGTCGGCTACAACGCCGGGCTGTCGGGCACCGGCAGCGACCTCGCGGTCTTCCGTCTCGAGCGCGACGTCTGCAGCCACCAGCCCGACCTGGTGTTCATCGAGTTCGCGGTCAACGACCGCTTCGGCGGCGACGAAGCGGTGATCCGCGACCTCGAGTCGATCGTGCGGCGGTTGAAGCTCCTGCCGCGACCGCCCGCCATCGTGCTGCTCCAATCCGCTTTCCAGGGCGGAATCGCCCTGCATCGGCACGAAGCGGTGGCGCGGCACTACGGCCTGCTCGCCATCGATCTCCATGATGCGGTCGCGCGCGAACTCGCTGTGACCGGCGCGCCGTGGTCGAACCTGATCGCCGACGACACGCATCCGACCACCGGCGGCCACCAGTTCTATGCCCAGGTCATCGCCGAGCGCCTCGCTCCGTTCATCGAACAAGCTACGGCGCGGGCCGGATCGCCACTGGCGCCCGAGCCGCCGTTGCCCGGCCCGCTGAGCGCGCAGCCCCTGCTGCTCGATGGCCAACTCGCCACCTTCCCATTGCAGCCGGGCTGGATCCGGCGCGGCGTGGCGAGCGATCGCTGGGATGCCGAGTGGTACCAGGCCGCGATCTCCTCGACCGGACCAGGATCGGCGTTCACCATTCCGGTGCGCGGGACCGCGATCGGCATCTTCTACGCGCAGCAGCCGGGCAGCGGCCCGATGCTGGTGTCGATCGACGGCGGGCAGCCGCAACTGGTCGACACCGAGGGGACGATCTTCGGCCAGGTCGGCTTCGGCGAACTCGCCGCCGGTACCCACCTCCTGTCGGTGGCCATCCCACCGACGTCTGGCGGGACGACGTCGGCCCCGGTCACGCTCGGCTACCTGCTGAGCGCCGGCGAGACCGGGGCCTCGACCGCGCTCGTTGCCCAGGGACCGTACACCCCGGCGGCGATGGCGCGCCTGCGCTTCGATCCGCTGCCGGCGGAGCGCTGGATGGTGATCGGCCCCTTCGGCGGCGAGCAACCGACCCCGCAGGCGCCGACCGCCGACCTCGCGACCGTCTTCCTATCCGAGCCCGAGGTCGACCTCGCCGTCAGCCATCCCGGGCGCGACGGGCGTGCGCAGGCCTGGCGACCGGCGACCGGGACGGGTCGCGTGGTGGATTTTGCGGCCATGTCGGGCATCGACGATCGCGGCGTCCATTACGCGTACGCCGAGGTCGAGGTCGACCAGGCGCAGCGGCTGCTGGCCGCCTGGACGCTCGACTACTTCGGCACCCTCTGGGTGAACGGCGCGCGCATCGTCACCTACGACTGCATCCACGGCGGGCCCGGGACCCTGCACCTGCACGCCCTCGAATTCCAACCAGGCGTGAACCGCATCCTGGTCAAGCTCCACAGCGGCAGCCGCGGCAACAACTTCACCTTCGCGCTCGAACGGCCGGCTGGCCGGGTCGAGATCCGCGCCCCGCCGTTCGCGCCGCGCTGAGCAGGGAGTGGATCATGCGCGCCGCCGCGGCGGCAGGTTCAGCGCGCGGCCGCCTCGCGGGCGGCGCGGTCCTTGGCCGAAACCAGCATCTGGGCGACGCGGTTGGCGAGCTGCTTCCCCGAGGAACCGAAGATGCCGTCGGCCTGCTTGGCGTTCTCCGCTTCAGCCGCCTGCAAGGTAGCGATGGCCTCCGCGAAATCCCCGGCGAGGTAGGCGACCACGGCCTTGTCGTAGAGCAGGCACGCGCGGATGCGGGTCTCGTCCGGCTTCGCGCCGGCGAGCGCGGCATCAAGCAGCTGCGTCGCTTCCTTCGCGGGCTCGGCGCGCTGCGCCGCCGGCGTGGCCACCAGTCGCGCGACCAGCGCCGCCGCCTGGGCGACCGC
>JACDEC010000632.1 GCA_013816645.1 Planctomycetota bacterium | reverse complement strand
ACCACCAGGCGTTTGATCTCGAGCGCCTTGGCGTCGTCGTTCCACTGCATGTTCACGCCCAGGCCGGTGGTGCGCGGCGCCTCCTGGCTCTCGCCGCGTTCCAGCTGCGGCAGCACCGCGGCGATGGTCGCGCTGTCGACGAACAGGGCGACGCCGGAATTGATCAGCCACGGCCAACTGGCGTTGGGTCCGAGCATGGTGAGCAGGCCGACCACCGTGCCGTCGAGGCCGATGACCGGGCCGCCGAGGTTGCCGTAGTTGGCGAGCGCGTCGGTCTGGTGGTAGGCGAATTCGCTCTGCTCCATGCGCCGGTCGGTGGCCGACACCACGCCGGTGGTCATCGTCCAGGCGGTGCCGGGGCGATGGCGGCCGAGGATGGCGATCGGATCGCCGCAGGCGAGCGCGGCCCGTTCGGCGAGCGGCGCCGACTGCACCGGCAACGCGCGGGCGGCGCGCAGCAATGCGAGATCGAGCGGCCGGTACACCGCCACGACATCGCAATCCACCGCGGCGAGTCCATCGAGCAGCACGCGCCCGCGGATCGCCCCGCCGTGCAGGTTGCTGGCGGCGGTCAGCAGCAGTCCCTTGGCGGCGTCGATCACCACCGCGGTGATCGGCTGGTCGGTGTAGAGGATCTGCTGGTCGTGGTAGTAGTGGTCCCAGGCGCGTTCGAGGCGTTCGCGTTCGTAGGCCGGCGTGTCCTCGGTGATCGGATCGGGGCGCGGCGCGCCCTTGGGATTGCCCAGGCCGTTGGGTCGTTCGCAGTAGACCAGGACCACGGCTGGGGCGATCACCGCGGCGTGACGGGCGAGCCCGTCGACCGTCGGATCGGCGGCTCGCGTCGGGGCGATGGTCGGCGCGGGCAGGCCGAGATCGGCGCAGATCAGATGAATGGGGATGGCGGTGCCGAGTCGGCGTTCGCGCGCCAGACCGAGGCTGACTAGGCCGAGCAGGTGCCCGCCACCGTCGAGCAGCGCTCCACCCTGGTTGCCGTCGTTGACCGCGGCGTCGGTCTCGAAGACCGCACCGCGGTAGCTCGAGAGCAGGCGACCGCCGCGACCGCGCACCGGCGGGGTGTCGGCGGGGATGGCGTAGAGGCCGCTGATGGTGCCGCGGCTGAGCGCGGGCGCGTTGTCCTGTTCCAGGACGCCGAACGAGTTGCCGCAGGTCCACGCCGCATCGCCGACCCCGGCCCGGCTGCTGTCGGCGCAGGTCGCGGGCACGACGTCGACGGTGGCCGAGCGGTCGAGGCGTAGCAGCACCGCCCCGGTCGCGGCGCCGCGCTTGATCACGGTGGCGACGATCCGCCGGCCGCCGACCAGGATCGGCACCTCGTCGGTTGCTCCATCGGGCAGGGCTTCGGCCAGGGTCAGCGCCTGATCCGCGGCGATGAGCACGGCGCAGCCGCCGCATCCACCCATGGTGCCGGGATCGTGCGGCTGGGGCATCGCCAGGATCGCGCTGGGGGCGTCCAGGGCCGGCGCCAAGGCGGCGCAGCAGACCAGCAGCGCCGGCCAGAACGAACTCAGCAACGAAGGCGTACGGAGGGACACGGTTGCGAGTATATAACGCCGCAACCGGCCTGCGAGCAATGGTGGACTGGTGCGACCTTTTCATCCGTCCGTGCCACTCGATGCGCGGTTGAGTCCCCCGGGCAGCGGATACCCTGCTTCGCTTCCCTGCGGGAGGGTCATGACGCGCACGGTGGTCGGGATGAGCGGCGGAGTGGACTCCAGCTTGGCGGCGGCATTGCTGCGCGAGCAGGGCCGCGACGTCGTCGGCGTCACCATGAAGTTGTGGCCATGCGCCGATCAGGACGGCGGCTTCGCCCGCGAGGACGCCTGCTGCTCGCCGACCGAGACCATCGACGCGCGCGCGGTCGCCATCGGCGTCGGCGTGCCGCATTACGTCGTCGACCTCGAGGACCGCTTCCGCGGCGACGTGGTCGACGAGTTCGTCGCCGGCTACGTCCGCGGCGAGACCCCCAACCCGTGCGTGCGCTGCAACGAGAAGATCAAGTTCGGCGCGCTCTGGGAGTACGCCGAGGCGGTCGGCGCCGCGACCGTCGGCACCGGTCACTACGCCCGCGTCGAGCGCGCCCTCGATCGCTGGCTGCTGCGCGTCGCCGCCGATCGCGCCAAGGACCAGAGCTACTTCCTGTTCTCCTTGACCCAGGAGCAGCTGTCGCGCGCACTGTTCCCGGTCGGCGGCATGGACAAGCAGACGGTCCGCGACGAGGCGCGCCGGCGCGGTCTGGTCACCGCCGACAAGCACGAGAGTCAGGACATCTGCTTCGTCGGCAAAGGCGGGGTGCGCGAATTCCTGCGTCGGGCCGCGCCCGCGGCGTTCGCGCCGGGCCCGATCGTCGACCGCGCCGGCGCGGCGCTGGGCGAGCATCAGGG